>CAJASG010000040.1 GCA_903944555.1 uncultured beta proteobacterium | reverse complement strand
GGGCAGGTCGCCGCGCATGGGGAACGGGGTGTCCGGCAGGTTCAGGGTAGCGCGGTAGTCAACTTTTTCGGTCATGGCAATTCTCAGGGCGGTAGGGTGGCTTGCAATAGGGCAGTGCAAGCGATGCGGTCATTCGGAAGTCGGCGGGGAGGGCATGACGCGGGGCAAAGTGCGTCGTTGACCGGAGGGTCTGCCCGGTCAAATTCGGGCGGCGAACCAGGTGCGCGCGTCGTCGCAGTCCTGGCGTATTCCCCGGGTGAGGGATTCCAGACCATCGTATCTCAGCTCGTCGTGTAGTTTGTGCAGCAGTTCCACACGGATGATTTTACCGTAGGCCCCTTCAGAGCCCAGTGTCTCAGGCCAGTCCAGGCAGTGGGTTTCCAGCAGCACGCGCCCACCATTCACGTCATTGGGGTCTAGCGACGGGCGCACGCCCAGGTTGGCCACCCCGGGCAGCGGCCGGTGCGACAGGCCGTGCACCAGCACCGCAAAGATGCCGCTGGCGGCTGGTTTCCAGTGGGAAAAGCGTTGATTCAGCGTCTTGAAGCCCAGGGTGCGACCCAGCTTGCGCCCGTGCACCACGTGGCCCGAGATGCAATACGGCCGGCCCAGCAGTCGGGCAGCATCGGCCATACGGCCTTGGCCCAGCGCGTCACGTACGGCAGAACTGGAGACGCGCAATTTATGCACCTCGTAGCTGTTCATGCGCGCCACGTCAAAGCCCTGGAGTTCGCCCGCAGCGTCCAGCAAGGCGTAGTCGCCCGCGCGCTGTTTGCCAAAGCGGAAGTCGTCCCCTACCAGTACGTATTTGGCGCCCAGGCCCTGCAGCAGCACCGTGTCGATGAACTCCTGGGGCGATTGTGATGCGAGGCGGGCATCAAAAGGCAGCACCACGGTTTGGTCCACGCCACAGTGGGTCAGGTCCTCCAGCTTGTCGCGCAAGGTGCCAACGCGTGCCGGGGCCAGCTCGGGTTTTTTGTGCAGGGCAGCAAAGTAGTCGCGCGGGTGCGGCTCAAAGGTCAGTACGCAACTGGGCACGCCGCGTTGCTGAGCCTCGCTGCGCAAAAGCGCCAACATGGCTTGGTGGCCCCGGTGTACGCCATCAAAATTGCCAATCGTCACTGCACAGGCAGATGCCACGCCAGGATGGTTGAAGCCGCGAAAAACCTTCATGGATTTGTTATCTTTTTGATAGCAGGCTGCGCCGGGAGGATCGGCGCTACAAGCCAAGTTGTCACATAAACAGGGTATATTGTGACGCAGCAGTGCCCGGACCCTCATCCGGTGCGCGACTGTAGACATTTGCGTTCCGTGTTGGTTGTGGTTTTTACCGTTCCAGGAGGCGTGTTTTGAAAGTCTTGAAGCTATCGGCCCAAGGGCTGCCCCAGTCGTGGATCACCTTGGAGCAAGCGGTTGTGCACTACGCCTGCGGCGAGGTTCGCTGGGAGTCGGGCGGCGAAGTGGCCGTGTTCCATGGCGGGCACAACGCGGTCACCGGGCAGCAATCCATCATCCGGGTCAACAGCATCATCGGCACGCGCGGCGTACCCAACATCAACCCCTTTGAACTGCGCCCGGGCCTGACCAACGGCAAACTGTTCATTCGCGACCGCAATGTGTGTGCCTACTGCGGCAGCCATTTTCACGAAGCCGACCTGACCCGTGAACACATCATTCCCTTTGCCCAACAGGGGGTGGATACCTGGATGAATGTGGTCACGGCCTGCCGACCCTGCAACCACCGCAAGAGCCACCGCACGCCGGAGCAGGCCAACATGCCCTTGCTGTACACGCCCTATGTGCCCAGCCTGTGGGAAGACTTCATTTTGCGCAACCGCCGCATCCTGGCCGACCAGATGGAGTTTTTGATG
>CAJASG010000039.1 GCA_903944555.1 uncultured beta proteobacterium | reverse complement strand
GGCGCTACGTGACGAACGAAGACGTGCCGATTGTCCGTGGTCGGCCGCTCCGATCGCAGGTACGCGGCAATGGCGCGCCCGGTGGTCTGCGGCAGAGGCAGCACATCCACGCGCAGCGACTTGCTCTTGCGGATGCGAAGCGTTCCAGCCTCCCAGTCGATATCGTCGAGTTCCAAGCTGACAACTTCGCGCTCACGCAGGCCAAGATCGACCAAGCAGCGCACTATGGCGTAGCCGCGCAAGTGCGAAGGCAGCTCTGGTGGGAACGCGTCCAGCAATCGCGCGACCTCGCTCGGTGACAGGGTCTGCGGTAGCGGTGCCAGCCTCCAATGTGCCGGCGAAGCGATGACCGGCAGCAGGTGATCCACGCCAACCCCGCCGAACGCCAGGAAGCGCAGGTAGGCGCGCAGTGCGCCGGCAAGTGAGCTCGCGCTGGCGGGACTGATGCGCGAGAGTTCCTGCGTGATGAATCGCCGCAGTTCACCGGCGGACGGCGTCGCCATCACGTTGGGATCATCGGCCGCGCGGAATCGCAGTAGTGCTCGAACGACGCCCAGCCGTCGAATCCGTGTGGTCTCGGCCAAGCCTCTTGCGTGCACCATGTGGCTGTCGAAACGTTGGAGTTGGTCCTCGATCGCATCGGGCTGATCATTGCTGATCAGTCCACCGGCATCGACCAGCGTGACTAGCAACTGGCGTAGTGCGGCTCGAACCTGATGGCGGCAGCGCTGCACTGGAGAAGGGCAGGTGCAGTGCGGCAGATGTTCGTCAATGAAGCGCTGGACAACCTCATCACCAAGGTGACGCAGGTCAACCCGATGGCCGCGCGTCCAGTGCGCGAAGTGCGCCACGCCATACACGTACATACGCACTGTGTTGGCCGCGTAATGTCGGTCGACTAAACGACAGACGTAAGCAGGTATGAACGGTGCGAGATCGCTGTCGCGAAGCCACGCCGCTGGCACCGGATGAAAGGACTCGAAGGCATCCATGAAGATCTCCTGAAGTGGGGTTGCCACCGAAGGAGACACCAAATCTTATGTGAAGTCCAGACTTCACTTGCAATGCCGCAAGCCTTGATACGCCTCGTTGTTTGTGAGGTGAGAGCTCACGAGTTCGCATAAGACTGCAATGTGCATTATTCCTGTTATGAGAAGATTCACATGATCGTAAAGCCTGGCTCTTCGCCGGCAGTGAACTGGCCGGCCAATGTGCTGCCGTCGTGATGAGCTTGCTACAGTCCGCAAAGCTGCATGGGCATGATCCGTGGGCTTATCTCAAGGATGTGCTGACGAGACTGCCTGGCCACATGAACAGTCGCATCGATGAATTGCTTCCGCACCGCTGGCAACTGAAATCCTAACTCGACGGAACGGTCAAGGTGCCGTGACCAGACGCTTACGGAGCTATACCGCGTGCATGAAACTGAACAATTGCAACGCCTCACGTACTGGGGCAACGCAATTCGGTTTTGGAAGGCCCCATGTCCGAACTGCGTGGGCAACGGGACTTGCTTCTGGCTGAGCTTGCCGATCTACGACTGCGGTTGGAAAGTCACGCCCCAGTCAAGAAAGTGCGATCCAAATCCTCAACGATTAAAGAAGCAAAGTGCTGAGGAGTCCGGTCAATGTGAACATGCCGCATGAACTTTAGTGTCGTAATAACTTGCAGGCTTAAGCAGACGCGCTTGGCCCTGACGTCAATACCGCCGAATTCCGGCCGATTCGTATGCTGAAAGTTTTCGCGGCGTTGGGCTTAGAACCCCAATGTGACAGTCGCCGCGGGCCACGGCAAAAAAGCCGCCCGCCACATCGACGCCTGGCTGCAAGGCACCACCCATGCCCTCGCCCCAAAACATGCCCCGGCCACACTGGAGCGCATCAACCCCTGGTACTACAGCGACGCACCCTACACCGTGCGCCCGCAGTTGGACCTGGCCCGGCGCACCAGCAGCTTCGATGAGGTGCAAGGCGGCCTGACCGAAGACAACGCCCTGTTTGAAGCGCGCCGCTGCCTGAGTTGCGGCAACTGCTTTGAGTGCGATAACTGCTACGGCGTGTGCCCGGACAACGCCGTCATCAAGCTCGGCTTGGGCAAGGGCTTTGAGTTCAACCTGGACTACTGCAAGGGCTGCGGCGTCTGCGTGGCTGAATGCCCTTGTGGCGCGATTGACATGGTGGCGGAGGACGTTTAGCGGTCTGGCGTTGCCGCAGGCCCGGGATAGGCTGGATTTTGCTATCACTTTAGGAGCTACTTGCGCATACTCCTATTGGGCTAGAGGCATATTTGACTGATATTTTCGGAGTGTTCCGAACAGGCCCGCAGAAGTCATTCAGGTTGATGCACGCGGGACTCAGGCCGACGTTCAATTTTGGGTGACTGGTTCGGAGAAAATTGATCGGCTCATTTGGCCAAGCTTGGCAGACAATTCCAACTTTTGGAAAACCCGCAACCAGTTGTATGGATAGCACCACCCCCCTCTCCTTCCCCGCCCTGATGCAACGGGCGCACTACGGCTTGCTGCGAAACCTCGCCCCGGACCCGGAGCAGGCCCGCCATGCGCCCAACAAGACCGCCCGCCAGGTGAAGTCCGGTCATTACGTTGAGGTGCGCCCGACCTCGCTGCCAGCGCCCCGCCACGTCATTCACAGCCGAGCCTTCTTTCAGGTTTTGGGGTTGGCAGACGAAGTCGCCAGTGACCCGGTGTTTATGCAGTTCTTCACGGGTGACCTGGACTCAGGTGTGGATGCAGCCAACGCCGCCGGGGTGTCACCCACCGTGCGCGCCAGCGGCTGGGCGACCGGCTACGCACTCAGCATTTACGGGCAGGAAATGGTGAACAACTGCCCTTTCAGAACTGGCAATGGCTACGGCGACGGACGCGCCATTTCGGTGCTGGAGGTGCTGCTCGCCGATGGGCAGCATTGGGAGTTCCAGCTCAAGGGCGGCGGCGCTACCCCATATTGCCGCGGTGGCGACGGCCGTGCTGTGCTGCGCTCCAGCATCCGTGAGTTTTTGGCCTCGGAAGCCATGGCGGCCCTGGGAGTGCCAAGCGCGCGGGCCCTGTGCCTCTTTGTCTCGGGCAGTGAAACGGTCACACGGCCTTGGTATTCACCAGGTGCCAAAACCGAGGAGCCCGACTGCATGGTGGACGAGCCGGCGGCTATCACTACCCGTGCAGCCCCTTCCTTCTTGCGGGTCGGTCAAGTCGAATTGTTTGGTCGGCGGGCTAGGCACAACGCGCACCCGCGTGCGCTGGCCGAACTGGAGGCGATTTTTCTGCATGCACTCGACCGCGAATATCCAGACTTGGCCGCGGCCCTGCACGGCCCAGAGGTGACGCTAGCGGACAAGGTCGTCGCCATGGCACGAGAGTTTGGTGTGCGGTTGTCGCATTTGGTGGCCCATTGGATTCGGGTGGGGTACTGCCAAGGCAACTTCAACAGCGACAACTGTGCGCTGGGGGGGGCGGACGCTGGACTACGGCCCCTTTGGTTTCATGGAAGCCTATGACCCCGCGTTTCAAATGTGGATTGGTGGCGGGGAACATTTCGCGTTTATGAACCAGCCCATGGCCGCAGTAGTCAATTTCAGGATGTTCTGCACCGCCATGGTCCCCTTGCTGGGACAGGACGCCCGCGCCATTGAGGCAATGGACGCGGTGGTGCAGGCGCTGCCGGACAGCATGGCGGACACTCTGCACGCCATGTGGGCACAAAAAATGGGCTTGATCGAATTTCGTGCAGAACTATTTGCCGAGTTGCACACCCTCATGGCACAAACCCCGGTGGACTACACGATCTTCTGGCGCGAGCTTTCCAGCCTACCCAAGCAGGTGGCGGACTTGCGTCCCAGCTTCTACGCAAGCCGTGGGGCTTATGGCCAAGACCCGGCGGTGATGGAGGCCCGCTG
>CAJASG010000038.1 GCA_903944555.1 uncultured beta proteobacterium | reverse complement strand
GCAGGGCTCTTCGACTTGATGATCTCGACCTCACGGCCTTGACGCACGAGCTGGTTAATGGTTGGCACTTAAGCCTCCTAAGAATGAAACGTCCCTAAACGTTTATAAAACTACGAAAACGTGAATCCCCTCGGAATTTCCGAAAAGCCTTCTAATATAGCAGATCATGGTTTTCCCTACAAGCAAAACCGTGGGTTAATGGCTGATTCAGCGAATCCACAACCGCATTGCATCCCAAGTCCGGCCCAAAACACCTGCCTGCTCCACGCCATCCAATGCCCAAAGTGGAATGTCAGCCACCGGCTGGTCGCCCGACAGCACACGCAGTGTTGCCACAGCCTGACCCTTGGCAATCGGTGCTACCAACAGATCCGCACGCAACACCTGGGTCTTCAACTTGGAGGCGGTGCCTGCAGGGACCGCGACCACAATGGCGTGCGGCCGACCCAACTTGACCGTGGACGAAGCGCCCTTCCACACGGAGGGCGTCACAACCGGCTGCCCGGCTTCAAACAACTTCACCGCCTCAAACGCGGTGTAGCCCCAGTTCAACAGCTTTTGCGACTCATTGGCGCGCGCGTTCTCACTGTCGGCCCCCAAAACGATGGAGAGCAGGCGGCGACTTCCGTTGGCAGCGGCCGAGCCAGCCACCGCACCTGGCGTCACCAGATTGGGGTAATCGCGCTTGGCCGTGGCGACCATGCAGTAGCCTGCGGCGTCCGTATGACCGGTCTTGAGCCCATCTACCGTGGGATCGCGAAAGAGCAACAAATTTCGATTGCTGTCATTGGCAGCAGGGGTTCCGGGGTAACGGTACTTCTTGATCGCATAAAAACCCACGTAATCAGGAAAGTCGGCCATCAGCCGCGTCGCCAAAATGCTCAGGTCGCGCGCGGTAGTGGTGTGCCCCGCCTCAGTCAGACCTTCGGGATTCTTGTAACCGGTGGATTTCATGCCTAAGGCTTTGGCCTGGTCGTTCATGAGTTGAACGAAATGTTCGACGGTACCGCCCACGCCCTCAGCCAGCGCCATGGTGGCGTCATTGCCCGACTGAACAATCATGCCCTTGATGAGATCCTCCACCGGCACCTGCATCTTGGGATCGATGAACATGCGGGAACCAGGCATCTTCCAAGCGCGCTCACTTACGGGCAAGGCCTGTTTGATGTCGATTTTCTTGGAGCGCAAGGCATCAAACACCAGGTACGCGGTCATCAGTTTGGTCAAAGAGGCTGGCTCTAACGGGGAATCAATGTCCTTGGCTGCCAAAATTTGATTGGCCGTCACATCCAGCAACAAGTAGGAGCGCGCAGCAATCTCGGGGGGCTGGGGCGTTTGCGCCGCCACAGCAAAACTGAGGGAGGCCAAAAGAGCGAGAAGAAGTGATTTCATGGGATTGGGTAAATCACTGAGCCTGTCAAAGCAGCACTCAGCAAAGAAAAAAGGAAACTAGGTTTTGCTTGGCGGGACAGCGCTCAGGTGGCGAACCACCAAACTGCGCAACAGGGGCAATTGTCCATGAAAGAAGTGCTCCACGCCGGGAATCACGGTCACGGGCAGGGTTTGGGGGCGCGCCCACTGCATGACGTCGGCCAGTGGCACGGTGTCATCCAACTCGCCGTGCAGCACCAATGTGCGTTCATGTAACTCGACTGGCACCGGCGCCACCTCAAAGCGGGTCGCGGCGGTGCCAACCAGCACCAATTGCTCCGGCGACCGTGCGGGCCACAGCGTGCGAACCGCGTGGCTGGTGACAAACGAGCCGAAAGAAAACCCCGCCAACGCTAGGGGGCCGCTTGGGGCACACTGCGCAATGACGGCCAGCAAATCCTGCAATTCGCCACGACCCTCGTCATACGCCCCCTGGGTGGCACCCACGCCACGGAAGTTGAATCGGATGGCCTGCCAACCGCACTGCACAAAGGCGCGCGCGATAGTTTGCACGACCTTATTGTCCATGCTGCCGCCAAACAATGGGTGGGGATGGGCGATGATCGCCACACCGCGCAGTGAGGCTCCGTCGGGCAAGGCAGGGGCATCGCTTAACGCCTCGATGCTTCCGGCTGCACCCGACACGGTGAAACGCTGAGTTTTTGAATTCATGGATTTGCTATGATTTCAGTAGCTGCTTGCGCACACTACATAAGCCCTAGAGGCCTAAAACACCAAAAAAAAAGCACCTCTTCACCGCCCAAGGTGGGGCGGCGTCAACAGGCGCTCCACCACCTTGCCGTTCTTGAGGTGCGACTCCACGATTTCATCGATGTCGTGGGCATCCACATAGCTGTACCAG
Organism: uncultured beta proteobacterium; assembly: GCA_903944555.1. Taxonomy (GTDB): domain Bacteria; phylum Pseudomonadota; class Gammaproteobacteria; order Burkholderiales; family Burkholderiaceae_C; genus Allorhodoferax. The sequence continues at coordinate 1,943 of CAJASG010000038.1, read as the reverse complement.
ACCGCCTCTGGGTACACCACAGCCACCGGCCCCGCCGCACAGCGGTCCAGACAACCGGCTTTATTAACCCGAACTTGTCCAGGTCCCGAAAGGCCTGCCTCTTTGACCAGCGCCTTGCACCGGTCAAAGCCCTCTTGCGCCTGGTGTTGGGCACAACACTCTTCGCCGGACTTGCGCTCGTTCAAACAGAAAAAAATGTGGCGCTCGTAATACGACGCGGTGGCTGGCTTGGTTTCATTCATGGCTGGATTTTAGTTTTTTACATCGCGCTGCCACAGCTGTGACAGCACATACACCACGGTCGCATACGGCCATAACCAACCCAGCCATTGGGCCAAACCGTTAAACCGAATGAATCGCCCTTGCTCCCACGCGAACAGGGTCTGGGCGAAATATGGGTTGGCCGGGGCCTGGTTGAGAACGCTCAGGTAGATTCCCAGGGCCAACAACGCCAGTGCAGCGCTGGCACGCCACGGCACCATAACCAGCGCCAGCGCCAGCACCACCGCGCCCACCACCCCAAACTGGGCAGGCAGGTCCAGCCACGCCCACGCATGAACGGGGCCCCAACTCAGGGCCGCTGACAACCCGGTGGTTGCCACACCTGCGGTCAACACCATCAGCACAAACACGGCACGCCGAGCCACCGAGCGAATGATGCAAAACCCCAACAAACAAGGAATGAGCAAGCCCAACAAAACGCACAGCATCTCGGCGCTGGGGATCAAGGGTTGAAGGCCGACTTCGTCCAACGGCAGCCATTCCAAAAAAGGACTGTCTTGAAGCTGCTCCGCCAGCGCTTCCAGCCCCCGCTCCATCACCTGCCCTAACCCGAATGGCACCGCCGCTGGAAACAGCAGAGCCAGCGGCCAGGTGGCCAACAGAACAATGCCGCCGCGCGAGTGCTCCACGAACCAGCGGGCACGCACCCGATTCCAGCGGTCAATGGCCCCCAAGCGCTCCAATACCAAAGTGCCCACCGCACCCAGCCACGCCCCAGCCGTATTGAGCAGCCAGTCCTCTTTAGAGGGAACGCGGGTCGGCAGATAGGTTTGCAGGGACTCCATCGCCAGCGACAGCAAGGTCGCGAACAGCAAAGGCAGCAAAACCGGATGCTTGCTACTACGGGTACGCAACACACTCAATGCCAGCAAGCCACCCAACGGCGCGTACCCCACCAAGTTAATGGCCACATCAAAGCCAGTCCAATAGCGGGGAAGCGGAGCCAGCAAAAAGGCCCAGGGGACAACGCCTTGGTCGCGCCATTCGGCAAACGGATACAAACTGGCGTACACCAACAAAACCACATACATCAGCGACAAAGGCCAAGCTGCAGTCTTGTGCATACGGCGCCCAGATTAGAAGGGCTTCACCACCACCAGCACCACGATGGCGACCATCATCAACACCGGGATCTCGTTGAACCAGCGAAACCAAACATGGCTGTGAGCCACCGGACCCGCCTCAAATTTTCGCAGTAAGCGGCCGCAGGCGTGGTGGTAACCCAGCACCAGCAACACCACGCCCAGCTTGGCATGCATCCAGCCGTTGCCCGCCCCCAGCCCAATACCGTAAATCAGCCATAACCACAGCCCCAGGGCGACTGCGGGTACGGCAAGGATGGTTGTAAAACGCATCAGTTTGCGCGCCATCAGCAGCAGGCGTGCGCGCTCTGCTTCGGACCCAGGCGGCACCATGGCCAGATTCACAAAAATGCGCGGCAGGTAGAAAAGACCAGCAAACCAGCTGGCAACAAAGACGATGTGGAAAGATTTGACCCAGAGCATGGGCGAAGTGTAGTCGCAGACCGCGCACGATCCGGGCAAAAAAAAACCCCAGCACAGGGCTGGGGTGGTAAGCCTATTTGCTGTCACACATCAAGGCTCCGCTCAGGGAGGAAAAGCGGAAGGTAGCAAGCTACCCGAAGCGGAATTTAACAAACT
>CAJASG010000037.1 GCA_903944555.1 uncultured beta proteobacterium | reverse complement strand
GTTGTCGGTCGATGTAGTGAAGCGCTTGGCCTCACGCCCCTCCGCGGTGTAGCTTTGAACGACAGGAATCGCATTGAGAACTTCCGCCGCAATGGCGCTGGAATCGGCGACACGGTCCTGGCTGGCACGCGACAGCTTGCGCACACGTCTGCCAAACCACAAACTCGGAACCACGATCAGCACCAGCACCAAAAGGACTTGCAGCATGACCAACGGATTGGTCCACACCAGCATGCCCAACGCGCCCAATCCCATCACCGTGTTGCGCAAGCCCATGCTCAGGGACGAGCCCACCACCGTTTGCACCAATGTCGTGTCGGCGGTCAGGCGTGACAGCACTTCGCCGGTCTGGGTGGTTTCGAAAAATTCGGGACTTTGCTCCAGTACGTGGCTGTAGACGGCATTGCGTAAATCGGCGGTCACCCGTTCGCCCAGCCAACTTACCATGTAAAAACGACCTGCCGAGAACAGGCCCAGTGCCATGGCCACAGCAAACAGGGCTGCAAAGTGTTCGCGCAGTGCCATCACCTGCACCCCCTTGTCGGATTGCACCAAGCCGCCGTCAATCAGGCTGCGCAGTGCAAGGGGGAAAGCCAGGGTGGCCATGGCTGCAAGCACCAGCAGTACCAAGGTAATGCCGATGTGGCTGTGGTAGGGCCGCAGAAAGGGCAATAGGCCAGAGAGTGATTTGGGGTTTTGGGGTTTAGCGCGTTCGGTTGTCATGGACATTTAAGTGGGGTGCTTCTCACGGGCCGCAAGCATACCCCGAAATTATGTATGAAATAGGGCTGTAACGCCCGTAGATACTGCGCAAGCAGCTCCTGAATTTATAGCAAAAGTGAAGCGGCTGCTAACCGCTACGTACCCAGTGCCCGCCGCTACATCTTTAATGGTGAGGCGTACCCGGTCATTTCCAGGTAGCCGCGGCCCACCAATTGCTGGTTGCTGTCCCACACCTCGCACAGGCCTTCCCAGTAAATCGCGCCGGTGGATGTGCGGCTGTCGAGTTCCTGGTTGTCGATAACGGCCTTGACGGTGTAGTAGTCGGCTGGTGTGCGAACGATCCATTCCACCGGGTAGCTGGCTTGGCTCACCGGGCTGCGCCAAGCGCGCATGGGTTTGAACAACACTTCACCCCGGGTGAAGGTGAACAGCTTGTTCCCGGCGCGAAACGAACCACCGTCCCACAGGGCCTTGCCGCTTGCATCGCGCAGCTGGTATGCGGTGAGCGCGCTGCCATTGAACAGATTGATGCCGATCCAGTCCCATCCCACGGCCTGCGGGTCCAGTACCGTATGGCTCCATTCATGGTCCAGCCAGGCCGTGCTGCCCTGTGCCAATGGGTGACGTTTGCCTTGCAAGACGACTTCACCTTGTGCCTTCAAGTGGGGTTGGCTGTAGTAGTAGCTGGCCTGGTCCGATTGCGGCCCTTTGCGTGACAGGCCTTGGTCACCCTGTAATAGCACTGGTTGACTTGCAATAAGCCGCAGGTCCAGCGAGAACTCGGCAGCTTGTACCTTGGCAATCAGCTCCGTACCCCGACGGTTCAGCGACCAGCCGCGCAGCACCACGGCCACATCCTGGGTGCTGGCTGACGCG
>CAJASG010000036.1 GCA_903944555.1 uncultured beta proteobacterium | reverse complement strand
GTGGTGGAAAAAACGCCATCTGCCCCGACCACCAGGTCGTATTCCTTGGCATAGATATCGGGGTCGGTAACTTCCTGCTCCCACAGCATTTTGACGCCCAATTCGGCCGCGCGCTGCTGCAAGATTTGAAGCAATTTCAGACGCGCCATGCCGCAAAAACCGTGCCCGCCGGAGGTGATCTTGCGACCTTTGACGAACACATCAATGTCGTCCCAATGGTGAAAATTGGCCTCAATTTCGTTGACAACCTGCTCGTCAGCATCCCGAAAACCATCCATGGTTTTGTCTGAAAAAACGATTCCCCACCCGAAGGTGTTGTCGGCGGCATTGCGGTCAATCACAGTGATGTCGTGCGCCGGGTTGGCCTTCTTCATCAAAATTGCGAAATACAAACCCGCGGGGCCTCCGCCTAAACATGCGATACGCATTGCGTCTCTCCTATCGTTTGATTGCCAAAAATATTCACCGTTAGTTGATGTACTTTATATTTAAATAGTTAACTAGTAAAGTAATGGTCCGATAAATATCTTAGGTGTTTACCCGAGTGAAATTTACCTCTAGGGGGTGACCGCTGCGTCCAGATGCATCTTCCAGCGCCTCTGACCGGGCCGTCTGATTCAGTGCACACCAGCATTAAATTTCACGCATTCGTGTAATCGCTGCAAGAACGCCGCCCCGTGTTTTCCCAAAAACTGCGAGGCAAACTGGGCGTGCGAAAACAATTCAGACCACACTCCGGGGCGGCTAAGGTCAGGTGCGCTCGACGCCCACCTCCAAATGCAACTCTTCAACCACCGAAGCCAGCAGCGAAGCGGGCGCTTCTTCCAGCAAGGTGTAGAGGTGGGTTAAAAGTCAGCAGGTAGCCCGTCCGTCGTGACGACTTCGTGCAATTGGTCAGCGCTGACAGAGACCCGGTAACTGACGCTGGCAGTGCGTGCGCCCCATATCCGAGCGGCGGGTACGCACGGCAGCGCTAAGTTCAAGAATTGCAGACACCGTGAAATCTTAGTCATTTGCGCAATATTGCCAAATACATTTGACAACAATTCAAAGAAACAATGGCTTGACCAACATCCAGACCGCGGTGCAAAAAACCATCCAGGCGAAGGCCGCGCGCATACGCGCCTCTGGCATACGGTGGGCAACGGCAACCCCTGTTGAAACGGTAAACAGCCCCCCAACCGCCATCGGCAAACCCATCGACCAGTCAACCCGGTGTGCACTGCTGTAGGTGATGAGCGCGATGATGGCACTGGGTGCAACCAGTGCCAGCGACAGGCTTTGGGCAACGGTCTGCCTTTGGCCAAACCACCCTGTGAAAATCGGTGTGGCCAGCAGCCCTCCCCCCACGCCCAGCAGGCCCATGCTGCTCCCACCCACAATACCCACCAATGGCATCCAGCGAAGACTGCGGGGGCTTCGTTCCTGAACGGGTTCCCGAGCAGGTTTTTGCAAAAGCATGCGCAACGACAAGACCAGCAGGAAGACGCTGAACACGGTTTGCATCAGTTCGGGCGAAAGGCGCGTTGCAATGTGTGCAACAGCCCAGGTGGTCAGACAGGCCAGCACGCCGATTTTCAGTGCAGTTTTCACCGCGACCGGGTGGCGCTGGCTGTAACGAAACCACGCAATGAGCAGATTGGGCACCATCATCACCAGTGCGGTTCCTTGCGCCACCGCCTGGTCCATGCCAAAGCCAAGCACCAGCAGTGGGATCACGATGATGCCGCCGCCAATGCCGAATAGCCCACCAAAAAACCCTAATGCAGCTCCCAGACTCAGCATCATCAAAAGCTCGGTCAGTGCAATAAGCGGCATTTTCAATGGTCAGTGTTTCGAAGCCTTCATATTAAAAACATTCATCGATTGCATCAATGGCGTCAAAAACAATTCATTCGTTAATAATTAACACGAATGAAACACACACCTGATTTGAACTTCTTTTCCCTACTGGCAAGCCAACCCAGCTTGGCTGCAGCCTCTCTGGAGTTGGGGGTCACGCCACCGGCGGTGAGCCGACGGCTGGCTCAGTTAGAACAACGGTTGGGGGTGCGCCTCTTGAACCGGACCACACGGCGCTTGAGCCTGACGCCGGAAGGCGAGCGTTATCTGGAAGAAGGCGCGCGCATCCTGCGTGAAATTGAAGGCTTGGAGCGCTCTTTGAGCGCGGGCTCGGACGTACCCCATGGTGTGCTGCGCATCAACGCAACTTTTGGCTTTGGCAGGCGCCATCTGTCCCCTGCGATATCCGAATTCCGTCGGCTGTACCCGTCCGTTGAAATTGTGCTGCAACTCACAGACCGAAACCTGGATTTGACGGCCAATGCCATGGACATCGGCATCCACTTTGGCCCGCCCCCTGACCAGCGCATCCTGGCCCGCAAGATTGCCCCGAATCGCCGCTTTCTTTGCGCCGCGCCCGCCTATCTGCAGGGGCGAGCAGAACCGACCAGCCCCCGGGACCTCCAGCGGCATGCGTGCATCGTGATTCGGGAGAACAACACGGCCTTCAACAACTGGCAGCTTTCCGATGGGCAACACCAGCAAATGGTCAAGGTGTCTGGCGGGCTGAGCACCAATTTCGGGGAGATCGCCGTGGATTGGGCGCTGGCTGGCCACGGGATTGTGCTGCGGTCTGAATGGGATTTGGCGCCCTACTTGCGCTCAGGCCAATTACGCAGGTTGCTGGCCCCGTGGGAGGGCACGCCGTCGGATATCTATGCAATTTATCCAAAGCGACACAACCTGTCTTCCAAGGTCCGCGTATTTCTGGACTTTTTGGCTGCCAAATTTGCAGACCAGCGCTCCCTTGAGGCCGCAAACGCACAGGTCTGGTAAATGGTGACTCCGCCGCAAGGGCCTACAGCACGACCTTTGCGGCGGCACTTTGGGGCGGTTCGCGGCGTGTAGTGAAAGAACTCCCCGCAGCGGCGAGCATGGTGCAGACAATGGCCAGCCACTGCACACCAGTCAAATGCTCATCCAGCATCAGCAAACCCAATAGCGCGGCAACAGCGGGCTCCATGCTGGTCATGATGCCAAAAGCTTCCTGCGGCAATCGTTTCAGGGCGACCATTTCCAACGAGATTGGAATGGCACTGGAGATGGCCGCCACCCCCAGCCCAAAAATCAGAATGTGCGGATCCAGCAAGGCGCTGCCCGCCTGCCAAACACCAAACGGAACCACCGCCAGTGCCGCCACACTCAATCCCAGCGCGACGGACTGCCCCGCATGCAAATGGCCCACGCGTTTGCCAAACACGATATAAGCCCCCCAGCACACCGCAGCCGCCAGTGCGTAGAGCACGCCCTCGGGGTCCAGTCCAGCCACGCCCGGCCCCAGCGGCAACAGCAAACCCAGCCCCAAAAAGGCCAGCGCCAGCCACACAAAATCAATCGGCTTGCGCGAGGAAAACAGCGCAACCGCCAGCGGCCCGGCGAACTCAATGGCCACGGCCACACCAAACGGAATCGTGCGCAGCGACATATAGAACAGCAGATTCATGAAGCCCAACGCCACACCGTAGCGCAGGATGGACACGGCATCCACGCGCGACAGCGCCCAACGCCAAGGCCGCCAAATTGCCAACAGCAACAAGGCGGAAAAGCCTACGCGCAGGGCGGTGGTTCCCAGTGAGCCAACCTGTGGAAAAAGCTGTTTGGCAAAAGAGGTGCCAATGCCCAGTGCAGTCACTGAGCCCAGCACGGCCAAAAGTGGCAAGGCGTTTGAAAATCGGTGCGAAGTCATCGCCTGACGATAACCGACCCTCAGCAGCGCGCTATGGTCCGGGGGCAGCAACCACTTCGGTGATCAGGCGGTGGTAGAAGCGAATGGCATCGGCGTAGTTGGCAGTACTCAGCCGCTCGTTGGTGCCGTGAAAGCGTTTCAGGTCTTCCGCGTTGGCCCGCACTGGCGAGAACTTGAAAATATGCTGACTGATTTCGCCGTAGTGAATCGAGTCTGTGGCAGCCACCATCAGGCCCGGCGCGACCAGCGCATCGGGAAATACCTCGCGAATGGTCTTGTTCAGTACCGAGTACTGCGCAGAATTGGTAGGCGCCACGTTGGACGCATTCACCGCACCCGGCAATGCAAACATCTCAAACTTGTCAGCCGGCACTGCTGCGCTGACTTTGGAACGCACATGCTCCAGCACCTGCTCTTTGGTGTCGCCGGGCAGAATGCGGAAGTTCACCGTGGCCTCAGCGCGTCCCGGCAACACGTTTTCCTTATTGCCGGCATTCACGATGGTGAGCGCCGTTGTGGTGCGAATCATGGCGTTGGTACTGCCTGCGCCTTCGAATTGCTTTTGCACCACCGGTCCAAACAGCCACAGATTGGACAGCGCCACCCGCGTAAAACCGCCCATCTCAGGTGCCAGCGTGTCGAACATTTCGCCAGCCACCCCACGAATGCCCGCGGGCAGTTGCTCGTCGTCCAGGCGCTTCAAGGCCGCGCTCATCATCGCAATGGCACTGGTGCCCTGCTTAGGCGGCATAGACGAATGGCCGGGCGTGGCCGACATCTTCAGCACCACTGACATATAGCCTTTTTCCGCCACGCCAATCAAGGCGGTGGGCTGCTTGATGCCGGGCATGATGCCTTCGAGCACCAGCAGGCCTTCGTCAAGCACGAAGTCCAGTTGCACCTTGCGCTCTTTGAGCAGCGCGGCAATCTTGGCGGCACCACGCACACCACTCACCTCTTCGTCCGCGCCATAGGCCAAATAGACCGTGCGTGTGGGCTGGTAGCCACTTGCCAGCAGCATCTCCACGGCTTCGAGTTGCGACATCAGGTTACCCTTGTCGTCCCAGGAGCCACGGCCCCACACAAAGCCGTCTTTCACCAAGCCTGCAAAAGGCTCCACCTGCCAATCGCCTTCGGTGCCCGGGGCCACAGGCACCACGTCCTGGTGCGCCAGCAGCATGACGGGCTTGGCCTTGGGGTCCGACCCTTGCCAGGTGTAGAGCAGGCTGAGATCCCCCACGGTTTCTCGCTTCAAGGTGGCGTGAACCTTGGGGAATTTTGCCTTTAACAGCGCATGAAAAGCCAGGAACTGGTCGGTATTGAGCTTGGCATCGTCGCGTGACGAAATGGTCTTCAAGCGCACCGCATCGCCCAGCCGCGTGGCAGCACCGGCCTCGTCCACCTTGAGTGGTGCAAGCGGCGCAACCACCATTTGCTGCGAGCCTTTACGGACGGTATTGAGTCCGACAACGGCGATGAGCAGCAGCAAAACGGCCCCGATTGAGAGAAGTATTTTTTTGAGCACGTTGGTTCACCTTCGGTTGTATCTATCAAACCGTTGGCAAACCGTGGCCTGCCTTGGGTGGGACGATGCTAAAAGTCATGCAGACTTCTGTCAATTGCATAATTTGCGTCAATTCAATCGCTATTTTGCATACTATGACCGCTTCCATTGCCCAACTTCGCAACCTGCTGGCACTGGCCGACAGTGGCTCGTTCACCCGTGCCGCAGACCAGAGCCGGCGTTCTCAAGCGGCATTCAGCCGCAGCATTTCGGTACTGGAGAGCAACCTGGGCGTGAGCTTGGTCGATCGGGTCGGGCACCGCAATGCCCTCACGCCCATCGGGCGCACCGTGCTGGCCCATGCGCGCCAAGTGGTAGCGCAAACGGACGAACTATTGCAGGTCGTGCAGCACCATGCCAATGGCAACGCAGGGCATGTGCGCATTGGCCTGAGCCCGACCCCCAGCGCCTTGCTTACCCGCTCCCTGCTGCGCTTTGCCGCGCAGCACGCCGGTGGCATGCGTATCACCGTGTCGCAGGGGCCACTGGAACAACAAGTCAGCGCCTTGCGGGAGCGCCGGTTGGACGCATTGGTAATGGACCTGCGATCAGTGCCCCACTCCAGCGTCGACCTGCAAGTGGAAAAAGTAGGCGAATTCACCACCGGGCTGCTGTGCCGCAAAGGCCATCCGCTGACGCAAAAAGACACCCTCCGCCTAGAAGACCTGCTGCACTACCCCATTGCGAGCACCGAGGTCAGCGACACCGTGGCACACAAACTGGTGGAACGCTTTGGGCCGCAGGCCCATCCTGCCTCGCTCATTTCACTGCGCTGCGAGGACATTGCCAGTCTGCTGGAGGTGGTGAGCAACAGTGATGCCGTGTACGCCGGCATGGTGGCCAGCGCCCAACACCTGCTGCTGCGCAAGGTTTTGGTGCAGCTGCCGTTTGCCACGCAAGGGCTGGAATCCCAAGTGGCATGGGTGCAGCGCACCAACAAGGCACCCAACCCGGTGCTGGACGAAGTGCATGCGCTGGTGCTCGCTGAACTGCGGCCTTACGCAAACCGGGATTGAGTCGGAAAGGGTCCGCGTAGGGTACCGAATTGCTATCTATTTAGGAGCTGCTTGCGCATATTCCACATGGCCTGGAGCCCTAAATGCCGATAAATTACTAAGGAAGGGTGCCGTGCGGTGTAAGCTGGTCAATCAGACCGGGCAGCATTTGCGCCAGTTGTCCAGAAGCCTGCTCGGGGTCGATGCCCAGTTGACGGGCAAGATTGCTTAGCGTGCCGCTACCCAATACGCTGGAAATTTGCTCCGCTGAAATGGGCAGGTTCTCGCCCTTGCCGATCCAGGACGCGATGATGCCGCCCATACCGGCCTGGTTGAACTTTTCAGCCAAGCCACCCAAGCCCCCGAGCTCCGGGTTGTTGACCAGCAGGCCGTTCAACATCTGGTCGAAACCGCCTTGCTGCTGCACCTGCGCGGTCACGGCACTGATCACTGAATCAAATAAACCCATCGAAATCTCCTGTTAAAAAATGGAATGCTGCGCGCCGGTGACTAAACCGGGTAGATTTTTACCGGCCGGGTGGCCACGGGGAAGCCCGCCGCACCCAGGGTGTCAGCAATGGCTTTGTTGGTGTCAAAGTACACCTGCCAGTAGTGGTCGGTATGGCAATAGGGGCGCACGGCCAGTTTGGGGCCAAACTCGTTGAACTCCAGGATTTCCACATCGACCAGGGGGGATTTGGAGATATTGGCGACCTTGGAGACCGCCTCTTTCAAAAGCGCAATCGCTTTGTGTGCATCGGCACTCCCTGCCAGCTGCGCCACCAATTCCACACGGCGGTGAGGGTTTGCCGAAAAATTCTTGATGTCCCCGCTCATGATCTTGCCATTGCCGACAATAGTCTTGACGTTGTCTGGCGTGGTGAGCGTAGTGCCGAACAAGCCCAGCTCCAGTACCGTACCCTCCACCCCGCCCACGCCAACGTAGTCGCCCACCTGGTAAGGCCGCAACACCAGCAGGAAAATGCCGGAGGCAAAATTACCCAGCAAGCCGCTCCAGGCAGCACCAATGGCCACACCGGCACCGGCCACCAAGGCGGCAAATGAGGTGGTTTCCACACCAAAGTAGCCCAATATCGCGACCACCAGGATGATGTTCAACGCCACAGTCAGGAAGCTGACCAGGTAGCGCTGCACCGTGGCGTCCAGGTTCTGGCGGGTCATGCCCGCGCCCACCAAGCGCGACACCATGCTGATCAACCAGCGGCCGGCAACAAATACAACAATTGCGCCCAGGGCCTTCAGGCCAAACGCAACCAAAATGGGCTGCGCCTGATCGAGCCAGGTGGTGATTTTTCCAGTTTCCATGGGGGGTACTCCATACGGGGTTGAGAGATTGAACGATTGGCACTATCCGCTTCGGACGCCATCAGCGCGGATTAGACCGACAAAAGCGCCCATTCCAACCCACCCAACGGAACACGACATGCAAAATAGCAAAAAACCGTGAAAAAACACCGCAATCGGACTACCTTGTTAGCTCAAGCCCGCGGGTAGACCCGGCTGGCGTATTCGACCACCATTCGGGTGGCAGAGAACCTGGGGCCGTTGGTCATCAAACTGCGGCGCATCATCGCCACCCAGCGCTGCGGGATGCCATCGGCATCACGGTCATGGAACATCGGTACCACCTCGTGCTCCAACAGGTTGAACATGTCCCGTGCGTCCCGCTGGTCTTGTGCATCGTGGTCGGTGTCCACGTCGCCATTGATGGCCCAGCCGTTGCTGCCATCAAAGGCTTCCGACCACCAGCCATCCAGAACCGACAGCTGCAATCCGCCGCCCAGGCAGGACTTCATGCCGCTGGTGCCGCTGGCCTCATTGGGAGGACGCGGCACGTTGACCCAGACGTCGCACCCTGCCACCAAGTGCCCGGCCAGGGGGATGTCATAGTCCTCCAGAAAGGCCGCTCGGCCGGCCACGCCCGGGGCACGTTTCAACGAAAAAACCTGGCGCACCACCTCCTTGGCGGCGGTATCGTCAGGGTGCGCCTTGCCCGCGAACACAAATTGAACGGGATGGTCGCCCGACAGCAAGGCCAGCGCCCGATCGGGGAGCAAGGCAACCAAGTGCAATCGTTTGTAGGTCGCAATTCGGCGGGCAAAACCGATCGTGAGCCGGTCCGGATCAAAACCACTGCCCACCGCTTCCGCGTAGTCCAGTGGATCACCGCGCCGTAGCCGGTCCCCCGCACCACGACGCGCCACCAGCTCGACCAAGGCTCGGCGCGCGGCACAGCGCGCGGCCCACAGTTGCGAGGCCGGAATGTCGGCCACCGGCGCCCACGTTGCGGCTTGGTCCGCACGGCGCAGCCACCCTTCGCCCAGATGCTGGTCCAACAGTGTGCGCATGGGGCCATGCAACCAAGTCGGAATATGAACGCCGTTGGTCACATGGGTGATGGGGACATCCTTGACGGCTTTATCCGGAAACAAGGGTTGCCACATGGCACGCGCCACCTCACCATGGCGGCGACTGACGGCATTGGCGTGGCGACTGGACCGCAGCGCCAAGGCACTCATGCCCATGGGTTGGTCCAACCACTGCGGATCGATCCGACCCAAGGACAAGAAGCGCTCACGGTCGCCAACCAAATCTGCAATACGGCCCAGCATTTGCAGCACTTCATGGCGTTGGTAGGTCTCGTTGCCCGCAGGCACTGGTGTGTGGGTGGTGAATACCACCTGCTCGCGCACTTGGCGCCATGCGTCTTCGTCGGTGATGCCCGGTTGACTCTGCGCCCGAATCTGGGACAGCAACTCGAACACGCCCAGCACCGGGTGCCCCTCGTTCAAGTGGTACACCGCAGGCGTAATACCCAATGCATGCAAGGCACGCACACCCCCCACGCCCAACACCGCGTACTGGGCCAGCCGGATGGCCCGGTTACTCTCATACACACGCGAGGTTACCCACCGGCCCACCGGGCTGTTTTCTGGCAGATCCGTGTCTAGCAGATACAAGGGAACCCGCCCCACGTCGACCCGCCAGACGTGGGCCACGACCCCTTCGTCGTTGATGGGAATATGGACCGCCACTGGCCGCCCGTCCGCGCCGGTGACTTTCACACAGGGCAGTCGCTCGGGGTCGGCATCCAACCAGTATTCGTGCTGGTAGCCCGTCACATCAATGCGCTGGTGAAAGTAGCCTGTGCGGTACATCAACCCCACGCCCACCATCGGCAGCGCCAAATCGGAAGCCTCTTTCAAAATGTCACCCGCCAGCACCCCCAAGCCACCCGAATAGATCGGCAAGGACCCATGCACACCAAACTCGGAGCAGCAAAAGGCCACCGGGCGCTCCTGCGTGACGACACCGGAGAAAGATGGTCGCGCGCGGTCCTGAGCAAGTTCTTGGGAAAGCCGGTGGACTCGGGCGACGAACGGCGAATCATCCGCCGCACTCTGCAACGCGGAGGGATGCACCTCCGTCAGGAGCCTCCTGGGGTTGCGCCCGGTGCGCGCCCAGCGCTCGGCGTCCACGTCCTTGAACAGGGCCGGACCATCGGCAGACCAGGACCAACGGTAGTCATACGCGACGCGGGCCAGCGGCTTTAGCGTGTCTGGCAGCAGCCGGGCCAACTCAGCCACGGCGCGGTCGATGTCATGGTCTCCAGCAAACATGGGCGTGTCTCCGATACCGCTTGAAATTTTGCAGTATTGGACAATGGCAACAACGCTTTGTTGACGGAAATCATGCCAGCCATGGCACAGTCCAAAATGCTACCGAGTCCCCAGCCCCGCCGGCGTGCCCGCCAGCCCAAACTGGTGCCAGGCGCGGCGCAGCTGGGTGTCGGAGCTAAAGCCGGCGCTCTCTGCGGCTTGCGTGACATTGCGCCCGGATTGCAGTGCGGCTTGTGCCACCGCCAGGCGAATGCGGCGCAGGTACTGCAGCGGGGCGATCTCGGCATGCTCCAGAAACAGCCGGGTCAAGTGGCGCGGCGAGGTATGGGCCACGTCGGCCATTCGGGGTACGCTCCATTCGCTTTGCGGGGCCAAGCTGACCGCGTCCTGTACCCGGTGCAGCGCCGCATGCAGGTGGTTGCGGTAGGCCAAAAACGGGGAGAACTCGGGGTCGTTTGGCCCGCGGCGCAAGGCCACCACCATGGACTGGGCTACTTGTGCGGCCAAGGCAGGGCCACACACGGCGCTGATGCGGTGCAAAAACAAGTCGATCCCGGTGGTGACCCCGGCGCTGCTGAACACAGCACCATCTTCCACAAACACCCGGTTGGCCACCACATCGCAGCGCGGCTCAGTGCGGGCCAATTCATCCAAATGCTGGTGGTGGGTGGTGGCGCGCCGCCCAGCTAACAGACCCGCATGCGCCGCAATCACCGAGCCTGCACACACCGTGAGCAGCTCAAGCTGCCCGGCGTGCAAGCGCAGGCCACGCAGCCAGTGCAACAGGTCTTGCGCCTCGGGGGTTTGGACGTCAATGGCGTCACCAGGTTGCCCCACCACCACGACCCAAGCCCTGCCCAAGCTGGCATAGGGTGGCAGCGGTTCCAGCCCGGTGAGCTGCGCGCCCACCGAACTTTCCATGGTGGCACGTGGACCCACAAAGCGAAGCTTGAACCGTGCCGGGTGCCCCTGCGCCACCAGATGCCGGTTGGCAATACGCAACGCCTCAGCGGGCCCTGCCCAGTCCAGTATCAAACTGTGGGGCAGCAGCGCAAAACAGACGTCGATCAGCCCTTCCATGCACGCTCCAGCGCCTGCTCCACGGTGCACAGGGTGGCAAAACGGTCTGCCAGCACGGTGGCGGTGCGGGCTTTGATGTCCGCCGCGCTGAGGGGCTGGCCATTCGGCTGCACCATGTCATAGGTGTGCGTGGCGTCCACCACGTAGTCCACCGCCCAGCCCAGATCAGACGCGTGGCGTGTCGTGGTTTCGCAGCACTGCTCGGTGCGGATGCCACTGACGATGATTCGCCCTGCTCCGTTTTCCGTCAGCCACACCTCCAGCCCGGTACCGACCAGGGCGCTGTGGCGGCGTTTGTAAAACGTGGCTGCCGGGGAAAAGTCCACCAAACCGGTGATGGGAACAATGAAGCCAGAGGCCATGGCAAAGGGGTTTTGCGCCGTGTCCGGGCCATCGGTATGGAACACCCGCAGCACCGGCACGCCATGTGCCACACAGCCTTCAATCAAGGCGTTTTGTGCGGCCAAGTAGGCAGGCATATCGCGCTCAGTGGAGTAAGGGCGATGGCGGAATGATTCTTGCGCATCGATCACTATGAGACATGTTTTCATAAAATTTCATTCCTGAACTTGATGTTAATAAGCCTCTATTCTTGTGCTTAACAGAAGCGTCGTCAGCACCAAAGAAGACCAATTTCGATCAAATCAGGACACGATTCATCGAACCACTCCCGGCAACCCGATTCAGGCCGACTCTACGCGGTTGCGCCCCTTGGCCTTGGCCTGGTACATGGCGGCATCGGCGCGCGCGATCAAAGTATCCACACTGTCACCCGCCGTGTGATTGGTGGTAACACCAATGCTGACCGTGCATGCAGTCTCCGGGCTGGGCTGTGCGCAGGCTTGACGAATTCGTTCAGCCACTACCAGAGCCTCTTCCAGCGAGGTTTCCGGCAAAAGCGCCACGAACTCCTCACCCCCAAATCGGGCCAACTGATCCGGCCTGCGCAGCAAGCGGTTTGCGGTGGCGACAAAGTCGACCAACACGCGGTCACCGCGCAAGTGGCCATGGTTGTCATTGACCGCCTTGAAATAATCCAGATCCATGATCAACAAGGCCATGCTACGCCCGTGGCGTTGGCTTCGGTCCAGCTCAATGGCGCAGACCGCATTCAAATGGCGCCTCGTCAGGGCGTTGGTGAGCGAGTCATGGGTCGCCAAAAAAGACATTTCAGAGTGCAAGCGTTCAGCCGCCATCAGCACCAATCCAACGGACAACAAAACAATCAAAAATGAAAAGCTGGTCACGTAAATAAGTTGCTGGGGCGACGTGTCCAAAACGTCTCGACCCACCGGGAAAATTACCGATGTCACCATTCGCATGACAAGGATGCCCAGCATCACCACCACCACGCCCATCGTCAAAATTTTTGCAGTTGAAGAAGGCGCTTGTTTGCGCAGTAGATTCAACATCGCCAAAAATACGCACACAGCCAGACTACTTGACAGAACAAGGCGCACATGAAAGCTGGGGCTAACAAAAGTAAACCACATCTGCACCAGTACCACGCCCGCAATCAAGGCGAACCAACGTATGGGTCGAGGTGTCGCGCCAAAGAAGCGCTGCATACCCAAGTAGCACAGAAAAAGCCCCGATGGCAGCAACAGCCGCGGCAAGGTAATCGAAACCAGGTTGGGCAGGTACCCTAGCCCGGATGCGAGTGAGCTGCCGATCGCCACAATCGCCAGCGCAGCAACCCACTCCCCCAAACCTTTGATAGCGGGTGGGTAGCTGCGTTTGAGCGCATACAAAATCACCGCCATAAAGCCACTCATGACACCCGCCAACAAAATGACCGTCCGTGGATCAATGTGAATCATGGGTGCATGGGTAGATTTGCCATGGATCAATTATTGCACCGCGATATGACACGGTCGATGCAGGCCTGGGTTGCGATGGCAGACGGTTGACCAAGCATAAGCAAGGGTAAACACCATTGCCAACCGAAAAAACTATTGGCCCGAAACCTGCTTAACCTTTCATGCACACACATTGAAGGTCCACCATGTCCAAACAGGTCCGCCTGGTTTCATCAAGCACCCATGCAAACAGGATTGCGCCCCACTCCTGTCTGAATACCGCCTTGTTACACAGTGCGCCACACCCGGCATTGGAGCTTGCGGCTGGTTTTGGCCGCTGGTGGTTTGACCCTGACACCTCACAGATGGTCATCTCCGCAGTTGCTGCGCAGTACCTGAGCGTGGAGCCTGGGCACCATAGTGGGCTGGACAGCTGCTTTATCGCGGTGGTATTGGACGACTTGCTGCCGTTGATTTCACACCTCACAACACCCCAATTCAACACTGCATCAGTTGATTTTCGAGTGATCAGTCCGGTGGATGGCCTGCACTGGCTACGCATGACGGGCCTTCCCGCCGACCCATCCCACCCCAGCATGGTCAGCGGCATCCTGGTGGATGTGACGCCCACCGTTCACGCCACCATGCGTGAGCGCCTGGGCTTCGAGTTGACTGAATTCCTGGTGGGCTCCCATTCACTGGGCGACTCCATCACCAACATCATCCAGCTGATCTGCAAGACCCTGGGTTGGGACTGGGGCGCTTATTGGGCGATGGGAACTTCACCCCAAGGCACCCAGCAACTGAGTTGCAAATACCTGTGGCATCACCCGGAACTGGACCTTACCTCCTTCCAGCAAGAGAGCTCGGACCTACTATTGGCACCGGGCGAAGGCCTGGTCGGCAGCGTCTGGGAAAGCAGCCAGCCCGACTGGGTCGAAGACATGGCCAATGATTTGCGCTTTTCCCAGCGCACCGGGGACCGCAACTGCAAACTCTGGTCGGGCTACGCGTTCCCAGTGATTTATGTGTCGGAAGACGGGCAAACACACAGCCCCGGCGTGCTGGAGTTCTATAGCAGCCTGCAGCGGCAACCCGAGGCGCAATTGCCCAGACTATCCAAGGTGATTGGGGCACTGATTGCGCAGATGGCGCAACGGCTGGAGCAGCAGGCCACCATTCTTCATCTGGCACAGGTCGACGGACTCACCGGCTTGTCCAACCGCAGCCATTTCCACAGCCAACTCACCCAGGCATGCGCCCACGCAACAAGCAACCAGGGCGGATTGCGGTTGATCTTCATTGATCTGGACCGCTTCAAGCCGATCAACGATGCGTTTGGGCACGAAGCCGGGAACGTCGTTTTGCGTGAATTCGCGCACCGATTGCGTGCGCTTGCACCCAACCATGCCAGTCTCGGGCGACTTGGGGGCGACGAGTTTGCCGTTTTGCTGGCAGGTGGCTCGTCGGCAGAAGCCACGGCATTGACAGACCTTATCTTGCAGGCGGCACGCACACCCTTTGTTTATGAGGGTGCGGAGTTGACCGTATCCGCCAGCATTGGCGTCAGCAGCTTCCCGGAAAACGGCGTCACCTGCCCCGCGCTGTTGCAAAGCGCCGATGCTGCCATGTACCGCATCAAAAACAACGGACGCAACGCAAGCGGCATGGCCTGCATCAGCACACCGACCGCGCTGGCACAGCAGCAGTCGTCCATGGCCGAACGCCTGACCCTGGAGGCCGAGCTGCACCACGCCCTGCAGGCGCAGGAGTTGTTCGTCGTGTACCAACCCATCGTGGACATTGCCCGGGACCATTTGCATTCGATTGAGGCCCTCATTCGCTGGCGACGTGCCGATGGTGCACTGGTGGCGCCCGATGTGTTCATCCCGATTGCGGAACAAAGCCACCTCATCGTGCAAATCGGCAAATGGGTGGTCGCACAGGTTTGCCGTGACTTGGCAACGCTGCGCGCCGCCAACCTGAAAAATGTGAACGCCCATGTCAATATGGCGGCCCCCGAATTCACCAGCGCCACATTGCCCACAGAGTTATTGGCCCAACTGGCTTTGTTCGACCTGGCACCCGGCAACCTCACGCTGGAGCTCACCGAAGGCATGCTGATGAAGCGCCCTGACCAGGTGATCCCGGTGATGCGCGCCTTGCGCCACCTTGGCTTTGGCATCAGCCTGGACGATTTCGGAATGGGGCACTCGTCTTTGTCGCTGCTCAAAAACCTGCCTATTACGTCGCTCAAAGTCGACCGCTCCTTTGTGCGGGATTTGCAGCAGCAAGGCAACGACCGCGCCATTGTCAAAACCATTGTTGATTTGGGCAAGCAAATGGGCCTGAGTGTGATTGCGGAAGGCGTGGAAACCCAGGGTCAACTCAGCCTGCTTAGGCAATGTGACTGCACCCTGATTCAGGGCTACTTACTCGGTCGCCCGATGGGCGTTGCCGACCTCATCCAGAAATACGCCAAGCAGTAAGGGCACTTTTCGCAGCCAACCATTCATCCACTCTTTCAGAAAGCAGGACACCATGCATTTGACCCTTACCAAGCCCTCCTCGGTAGCCGTGTCCCGCCCACAATCGCCACTCTCAGGCGAAGCGTTTGCCACCATGATCAACCTGTCCGGGCGGCGGCGATTCACCTCACAGCGCGTGGTGCTGTATTCCGTTCTGGCGGCTGGCGGCAATGCAACGGCCGCGCAAACGGCGGGTGAGGCCCTGAACCTGTTTCAAGAAGCCCATACCGCACTCATCCACGGGAATACCCAGGTGCCTGGTGTCTTCAGCGCGGCGCTGCACGATGCCTATTTTGGTGCAGCCCAAGGCAACAAAAAGATCCTGGATTTTGTAGAGCTGGCCGAGCGCGTGTTGTACGCCAGCGCTGCGGGCTGGCGGCGCCAGGTGCCTGTATTGTTAGATGAGTTGGTGGAATGCTCATCAGCTTTGCTGGCAACGCTGAACAGCATCACCGCCATCTACGAAGCCGAAGCCCGCAACCATGCCAAACAGGTCGAGCACCAGCTGATGGCGGCCATGGGTGAGATCAAGTCCATCTCGAAAGAGGCCCAGTTCGTGGCTTTCAATGCACAGATCGTCGCAGCACGGGCCGGCAGTGCGGGGCGTGAGTTTTCGGTGGTTGCGGCAGTGCTGCTGTCCATCACCAGCAACATCGAAAACATACTGGACAACGCGCTGGTGCGCCGAAGCGCCTAACTCTCGAACTGCGGGTGCAGCTGGCGGATACGGCTCATCGCCATGCCGGCAGCGGCAGTGCGGGTCTCTACGCCGAGTTTGGCAAACACATGCTCCAGGTGCTTCTTCACCGTCATGGGGCTGGAGCCCAGAATGTCCCCAATGTCGCGGTTGATCTTGCCCTTGACGACCCAGTACAGCACTTCAGCCTCGCGCG
>CAJASG010000035.1 GCA_903944555.1 uncultured beta proteobacterium | reverse complement strand
TGAGCTTGAGGAGGCCACCTCCAAGCTGTCCATGCTGGTCGAAGAGGTGCGCGACAGCGCGCTGCAACTGCGCATGGTCAAGATCGGAGCCACTTTCAGCCGCTTCCAGCGCGTGGTGCACGATGTGTCGCGCGACCTGGGTAAAGACGTGGCCCTCATCGTCAATGGTGAAGACACCGAGTTGGACAAAACCGTGGTCGAAAAAATTGGCGACCCGCTCATGCACCTGGTGCGCAATTCGATGGACCACGGCATTGAGAGCGCCGATGTGCGCGCTGCCAGGGGCAAGCCAGCCCAAGGAACGCTCAAGCTCAATGCATTTCACGACTCCGGCAGCATCGTCATCACCGTGCAGGACGACGGCGGTGGCCTGAAACGCGACCGTATTTTGGCCAAAGCCATTGAGCGCGGGCTGGTAGAAGCCGGTCACCACATGAGTGACGCCGAGGTTTATGGCTTGATCTTTGAGCCTGGCTTCTCCACTGCGGAGAAGGTCACCAACCTGTCTGGGCGCGGTGTGGGTTTGGATGTGGTCAAACGCAACATCACCGCCCTGCGCGGCACGGTGAGCTTGGCCAGTGAAGAAGGTGTGGGCACCACGGTCACCGTGCGCCTGCCGCTTACGCTGGCCATCATTGATGGCTTTCTGGTGGGTGTGGGCACATCGGTTTATGCCATTCCGCTGGACATGATTGAAGAGTGCATTGCCTTCTCAGCAGAGTCTGGCCACGATTTCACCAACTTGCGCGGCCAGGTGCTGCCCTTCATTCGCCTTCGCGAACTGTTTGGCATGAAAGGCACACCCGCACGGGGCGAAAACATTGTGGTGCTCAAACACAACGGACAAAAGGCGGGCTTGGTGGTGGACACCCTGATGGGCGAGTTCCAGACTGTTATCAAGCCGCTGGGGGAAATGTTCAACCAGGTGACCTGCATCAGCGGCTCCACCATTTTGGGCAGTGGCGATGTGGCTTTGATTTTGGATGTGCCGGCATTAGTGCGTCAGGCGATGGGCACAAAAATTCTTAACGGGTAACGAGATAGTTTTAATTCAAGGGGTATGAAATGTTTGCAAATATGAAATTGGCCGTGCGACTCGGACTCGGCTTTGCCGTTACCTTGTTGTTGCTTGTAATCATCTCCGTAGTCAGCTATTCGCGAGTGGGTGCGCTCAATACCGAAATTGAGGACATGATCAATGACAAGTTCCCGAAAACCGTACAAGCCAACAATGTGATCGATGCCCTAAACGCCATCGCCCGGCAATTGCGCAATGCCTACATTTACAGCGGAGCTGAACAACAAAAGTCGCTTGATGCTATCCCGCCTCTGAGAAAAGTCATTACCGAAAACCTTGAAAAACTCGACAAGAGCATCACAAGTGACAAAGGTCGCCAACTGCTAAAAACCGTATCCGTAGCGCGCACCGCGTATGTTGGGTCACAGGACAAGTTTTTGGAGCTTCTCAAGGCCGACAAAAAGGCGGATGTTGTTACCCTGATGCAGGGAGACTTGCGTAAGACTCAAACCGACTACATCGCCGCTATCACTGCCTTGGTGGACTTCCAGACCGAAATCATGGAAAAAACCGGTAAGGATGCCGACGACATGGCGAATGCAACCGAACGGTTGATCTTGATTTTGGCGAGTATTGCGACACTGCTGTCGGTTCTGGCAGGCTGGGTTATCACCCGCAGCGTGGTCAAGCAAATCGGTGGCGAGCCTGACTACGCCCGCGACATGGTAGTTCGTCTGGCTGATGGCGACCTGACCATGCAGTTGCAAACCAACCCCAAAGACGACTCCAGTTTGCTGTTTGCCATGAAACAAATGATCGGCAAGCTCTCGACCGTAGTAACCGATGTCAATAGCGGCGCCCAAGCCCTGGCCAGCGCGTCTGAAGAGGTCAGCGCCACGGCGCAAGCCCTGTCTCAGGCTGCCAGCGAACAGGCCGCCGGGGTGGAAGAGACCAGCGCCTCCATTGAGCAAATGACGTCCAGCATTGCGCAAAACACCGAAAACGCCAAAGTGACCGAAGGCATGGCCAGCAAGGCCGCGCAAGATGCGGCTGAAGGTGGCGAGTCCGTCAACGCAACAGTGGCCGCCATGAAGCAAATTGCCAAAAAGATTGGCATCATTGATGACATCGCCGCACAAACCAATTTACTGGCACTGAATGCCGCCATTGAAGCGGCCCGCGCCGGTGAACATGGCAAAGGCTTTGCGGTTGTGGCAGCAGAAGTGCGCAAACTGGCAGAACGCAGTCAGATCGCGGCGCAAGAAATCGGCGAAGTCGCCACCAGCAGCGTGGAGTTGGCCGAAAAGGCAGGTGCTCTGCTGGCGCAAATGGTGCCCAACATCCGCAAAACTGCGGACCTAGTGCAAGAGATTTCAGCCGCATCCAGCGAACAATCGTCCGGTGTGGGCCAGATCAACTCGGCCGTGGGTCAACTCAACCAGACCACGCAGCAAAACGCCTCCAGCTCCGAAGAGTTGGCAGCCACCTCGGAAGAGATGAGCAGCCAGGCCGAGCAGTTGCAACAAACCATGTCGTTCTTCAAGCTCGATGGCTCGGGCCACGCCAGCGCCCCAGTGGTACGCAAGAGTGTGCAAAACAACCGAGCTGTCAATGTGAAACCCAAAGGCTTCAAAGCCGCTGGACACAGCCCCATGGCTTCCAGCTCCGATGTGGACGAAACCAAGTTCACCAAATTCTGAAGGAGCCCAGCATGAATGCACTGGTGAAGTCCGAGGGCAAGCCCTCGGCAGACCTGACCGCTGGGCAGTCGGGAGCGGACGCCAAGCAGTACCTGACTTTTACGCTAGGTGGGGAGATGTTCTCCATCAACATTTTGTGCATCAAGGAAATCATTTGGTACTCCAGCCTGACCGAAGTGCCCATGATGCCTGCCTGCATTCGCGGGGTCATTAACCTGCGTGGTGCCGTGGTGCCGGTGATGGATTTGTCGGCCCGTTTCGGCAAGCCGTCCACCCCGGTGACCAAGAGCAGCTGCATTGTCATCATCGAAATTGAGACCAATACCGAAGGCGAGCGCCAGAACATGGGCGTGGTGGTGGACGCCGTACAAGCGGTGCTGGAAATACCCGCCAGCGAGATCGAACCCGCACCCACCTTTGGCTCAAAAATTCGCTCTGATTTCATTGAAGGCATTGGCAAGGTCAATGGAAAGTTTGTGATTTTGCTCAACGTGAACCGCGTGCTATCCACCCAGGAAATCGGAGCCATGGGGCAAGCGGCCGCATCTGCAGACCTGACACTGACCCACGAAGGTGCATGAAGCCGATCACCGACACTGAACTGGCCCAGTTTCAGCGCTTTATCTTCGATGAAGCGGGTATCACCCTGTCTGCGGCCAAAAAAGCGCTGGTGATGGGGCGGCTGGGCAAGCGCCTGTCGCACCACCAACTAGAAAGCTTTGGCGAGTACTTTCAGCTGCTGGTCTCGGGTCAGCATCCCGAAGAGGTGCAGATGGCGGTGGACTTGCTCACCACCAACGAGACCTATTTTTTCAGAGAAATAAAACACTTCGATTTTCTGCGAGAACAGGCGACTGCGGCACGCCAGCGCGGCCAGCTGTTTCGGGTGTGGAGTGCTGCCAGCTCCAGCGGCGAAGAGGCCTACAGCATTGCCATGGTGTTGGCCGACTGCATGGGCACCACGCCTTGGGAAGTCATCGGCACCGACATCAGTACCCGCATGGTTCAAGACGCGGAGCGGGCGCTCTTCACCATGGACCGCGCGCGCCACGTTCCACAGGACTATCTGCGTCGCTACTGCCTCAAGGGCAATGCCGAATACGAAGGCAAGCTGCTGATCGAACGCGGTCTGCGCAGCCGCGTGAAATTTCGCTACGCAAACCTGAATGCGCCCTTGCCTGAGCTGGGGAAATTTGACATTATCTTTTTACGCAACGTGATGATCTACTTCAGCAACGACACCAAACAACAGGTGGTGAACCGGGTTGCGTCCGCGCTGAAACCCGACGGCTATTTTTTGGTGGGTCACTCCGAAAGTCTGAACGATATAACCCAAGTCGTGCGCTCAGTGGCCCCTGCCATTTATCAAAAGTTTGCATGACATGGACCGCCTTGAAGGACTCATTGAAATTTTTCTTCAACCCGGCGACTTGTTTGTGGCCGACGCAGACTACCAAATCCGCACCATCCTGGGCTCCTGTGTCTCCATCACCCTATGGCACCCAGCCACGCGCACGGGCGGCATGTCGCACTTTCTACTCCCGACACGCGGGGCCGCAGCCAAGAGCAATGAACTGGACGGTCGCTATGGCGACGAGGCCTTGCAACAGATGATTAACGAGTTAAAACGATCCGGCGTGCAACCAGTGCAATGTCAGGCCAAGATTTTTGGTGGCGGCAATATGTTTCCCGACCACTGCCACGCGGGGGCCATCAATGTCGGCCAGCGCAATGGCGAAGCTGCGCGGGCCATGCTGACGCAACACGGCATCCCGATCATGTCGGAAAGCCTGTTTGGCGTGGGGCACCGGCAAATTATTTTCAATGTGAGCAACGGCGACGTATGGGCAAATCAGGTCAGACCAACACGCTCAGCCATTGAGGAAAAGCCATGATCGTTAACAAACGCATCAAAGTTCTGGTAGTGGACGACTCTGCGGTGGTGCGTCAGGTGGTGGCAGGGCTGCTAGGCGAAGACCCCGAGATTGAAGTCATCGCCGCAGTGGCGGACCCCATATTGGCCATTGCCCGCATGAACGCACAGTGGCCCGATGTGATCGTGCTCGACATTGAAATGCCCCGCATGGATGGCATTACTTTTTTGAAAAAAATCATGTCCGAGCACCCTACTCCGGTGGTGATTTGCTCCACGCTCGCGGAGTCGGGAGCCAAGACCTCGATCGAGGCGCTCTCGGCGGGTGCGGTTGCCATCATCACCAAACCAAAAATCGGGTTAAAGCAGTTTTTGGTCGATGCATCGGACGACTTGGTGTCGGCGGTCAAAGCTGCGGCGCGGGCCAATGTCAAACGGCTGCAGTCGGCGCCACCGCTTGTGCGGGAAAAGAACACCGCCGATGTCATCATGCCCGCCGCAGACAGGCATTCAGCCATGATCCAGACCACCGAGCGCGTGGTGGCACTGGGTACATCCACCGGCGGAACCCAGGCGCTGGAGGTGGTGCTGCGCAGCCTGCCCCGGGTCACGCCGGGCATTGTGATTGTCCAGCACATGCCGGAAAAGTTCACCGCCGAGTTTGCCAACCGGCTGAACGGCTTATGCC
>CAJASG010000034.1 GCA_903944555.1 uncultured beta proteobacterium | reverse complement strand
GCACTTCCCCTTTTGCAGAGGGTGATACCAGCGATCGGATTCTTGGAATTGAAGCGTCGATAATTTTTCCTCTGCTTGAGCGAAGTCTCCCAAGGGAGGAGTATCGAGCAATAGAGGTAGCGATGCCATTCCGCAGGAACCAACAAGGGGTTCAATGCAGGGAGTGGCTGACCCAGCTTTTTTGCCATGGTATTTTTGCTTCGCCGAACCTCAGTTGCCGCGCGGTTTCTCCCTTGAACCCGAAACGTCCGCCGAACTTGTTTCTTGAACGGACGCATGGACCGGACTACCAAAGCTCTCTGGGAAGCGAGCGAAAATTTCGCCAGATGCGGACGAATACCAGATCACCCCTAGCCCATCTTTGTCATATGGCACAACAAACCTAAATTAAATCAATTACTTACGACGTTCTGAAAGGCGTTATGGCACAACAAATGCGCCACGCTCGATGACTGATTTGGGATTGAGGCGCGCAGTGGGTATTGCGGTCGAGCGTGACCGGCGATTCTGTTGAATCGCAGTCAGACGAGCGTGCGATGGGTGCCACCAGGGTTGGCAGACAGCCCAAGAATCTCATTGATACGCTGCTGATGGGTCTCAGGGCGCGTGGCTTTTCTGACGTGTACGACACGCCCGTCGCGCCGCGTCAGCGTGGTGGTGATGCGCTGTTGGCTGCCGAGGGTTTGGCGCAGCGTCTGCCAACTCTCATGAATTCCTTGGACCTTGAGCTGAAGGCGCAGGGTGTGCACAAAGTGGTAGGCCAGCACGCTGATGAACAGATGCCCCTCAATACGCCGCTCGATCTGGTGGTACACCGGACGTAAGCCCAGATCGGTTTTGAGGCTGCGAAACACCGACTCCAGCTGGGTCAGCATCGTATAGGTGCGCCATAGGGTTGCATCGTCCAGATCAGTCAACGTGGTGCGCAAGCAGTAGACACCCGGGAACATCGCAGCACTACCGTCTTTGGTGTGTCTTTGCCAGGTAATGGCGCCAGCGTTGGTGCCACTCTCATCGGGTACGACGTCGACCTGGTAGTGTTGTGCGGCACTGGCATAGCGCTGCTTTGCACGTCCAATTCTCTCCATGGCTTTGGCCATGGAAAGCGTTGCACCAGGCTTGGCCAGGGCATCCACGAGTTTCTGTAAGCTTGCAATGAAGCCGCTGCTCTTGGCATCATCCATGGCGCGTTCTTTGAGCTCCCTGTCTGGGGAGTGACAGTACAGGTGGGCCTCACCCTTTTTTGCATCCATCACGCGTTGAATCTTGATCGTCACGTCGCCTGCTGTCTGCACCTCAATGGCCAGCGCACCATCGAATTGGCGACTGCGCTGCCTTGATACCACCACATAGTGGTATCCCTCTTGTCTGAGCCAGCCCAAATTGGAATCGGTGGCGATACCTGCGTCCATCACCACGGCGGCCCCTTTTGGCGCCGACAGCGCGCTCAGCATCTCCTTGAGGGTTTTGGGCTCACTGGCGTTGCCAGCAAAGACGGCGCTCTTGCGCACAAAGCCGCTTCCATCGAGCACCATGGCCAGCGTCACCAGTGGGCAGTCACTGCGCTTTTCCTTGCTGCGACCACGTGCCGCCTTGGGCGCACCTGCAGCAACGCCCTCAAAGTAGGTATTGGTCAGGTCGTACAGGGTGACGCTTTCAATGAAGCCAAACGCCGACTTGGCCGCACCAAACAAATGCTCCTGCAAGGTATCACGGTGTTTGTACAGGGCGTCCGAGGATCGGTACAGCCGGTTCAAGTCCATTGACTCAAAGTCAAAGTCAATCAGTTCGCCCAAACCTGAGCGCCTTTGCAGCCAGGCGTGCGTGGACAGTTCGCTCCTGGGGTGTGCCATTCTGCCAATGATGTTGCCCAAAGCAGCAGCAATCTGCGGACGGTTCAGGCCCAGCTCGGTGAGTTTGTCTTGGAGTCCACTGGCGCGTATGGCAGACAGGGCGGCGTGCTCAACGCCCACACTGCGGGGGCGAACCATTTCGATGGAGTCGATGTCGACTTCCTGGAATCGATCAACGTCTTTGGAGTCTGCTGATCTGCTCGGAACTGCATCGGGCGCAGGCGTTCGCGCAATGAGTTGTGCTGCACAGCGCTGTGCCATTGCCTCCACAGCTTCGGGCACGCCCTGCAGTTGCAAGCCAGTCTGGCCATGCAACAAGGCCTCTATACGTGAGGCCAGCAGCGCCCAGTCGGCT
>CAJASG010000033.1 GCA_903944555.1 uncultured beta proteobacterium | reverse complement strand
GCGTGGATCGGGCTACTTAAGCTACTGGCCTTGCCCTGGTTGCTCAAGGTGCTATGGGCGCCGTGGATAGACCGCATTTCGTCCAACCGCCTGGGGCACCACCGGGGCTGGATACTGCCTATGCAAAGCCTGGTGATCGTGTTCCTTGCCGCATTGGCGCTTATTGACCCGCAGGCGTTGTTTGGTTCCGCCATTTGGCTGCTGCTGGGCACCTTGCTGCTGATTAATTTGGCTGCTGCCACCCAGGACGTTGCCACAGACGGTTTGGCTGTGCGCTTACTGCCTGAGCGTTGGCGCGGTCTGGGCAACAGCCTGCAGGTGGGCGGCTACAAGTTGGGCATGCTGGCCAGTGGCAGCGGCTTGTTGTTGGTGGTGGGGTCTTTGGGGTGGAATGTGTCATTGGGGCTGTTGGCAACCGGCTTGCTGGTGCTCACCCTGCCCATCGCGTGGTTTCCGGAGAAAAAGCTGCTTCCCTTCCAGGCGGCGCAGGCAGAGGCACCCGGCGCAGGCCTGCTGCTGCGCCATTACAAGGGCTTGCTGGCCCAGCCCGGCATGATGGCCTGGTTGGTGGTGGTGCTCACCTTCAAGCTGGGCGATGCCTTGGGTTCGCCCATGATCAAGCCGATGCTGGTGGACCAGGGGTGGGATACCTCTGCGCTGGGGCAGTTGACCCTGATCAGCAGCCTGGCTGGCATTGGTGGTGCGCTGTTGGGTGGTATGTTGTACGCCCGCTGGGGTGCCATGCGCTCGCTGCTGGTGTTTGGTGTGCTGCAGACTGCGGGGCTGGCTGCGATGGCGGTGTTGATAGGGCGGGGCAGTGAAGTCGGCTTGGTGTATGCGGTGGCCTTGTTTGAACAGGTGGCCGACGGCATGTCGACCGTCGCCCTGTTCGCGGTGATGATGAGCCGGTGCCGCCCCGAGCACGAGGGGGCGGACTTTACCTTGCAGGCCAGTGCACAGCTTCTGCTCTCGGGCCTGGTGGGTGCCTGCAGCGGCTTCTTGGCCAAGACTGTGGGTTATGGCGGTTTGTTCCTTGGCGCGGCGCTGCTGGGCCTTGCCATGCTGGTGTGGGTGCCGCGTTACTTTAAGCTCCAGGTCCAAACAAGTCACTAAGCGATTTGGTGCCGGTGGGTGCCGCAGTGGAAGTCATAGGCACGCCCTTGGGGTATTCCTCGGCAATGCGGTCTTCCCAGTAAGTTGCCGGGTTGGGTGCGCTGCACAGCCGGCGAAACACCTCTTGCGGCACCTGCTTGTAGGCCAAAGTGCTCTTGTTGTCCCAATGCAAGTCCAGTTGCTGCGACTCGGGGTTGTAGTCGGCCCGGCGAATGCGCCCGCTGGTGAAGGTTTTGCTGAGCATGGTCGTTCCTCCCGCTGGAAATAAGTGGTTAAATCTGGCTGAAACGCTTATGGATTATGCGCAGGCAGCTACTAAAAACGTAGCAAATTAGGCCGTGCGCATGCACCCATAGCGCAGTACACCCGATTCAGGCGTCGCCCAGCTCGTCCAAAAGAGTCTGCACCGCATCAAGCAATGGCTGTAACGCGTTCTGCGTGACATTCCAAACCGTGCTGACGTTTACCGTGGCATAGCCATGAATGAGCTGATTGCGAAACGCGACGATTTGCGGCAAGTCTGGAATGCGGGCCGCTAGCGGGGCGTCCAGCTTGGCCAACTGACTGAGCGCTTCGCCAATGATTTCAAATTTTCGTTCGACTGCGGCTTGCGCCATGTCGTTGGCCACATAGGCCGCAGCGTCCATGCCTGCGGTGAAAGATTGAATCGCCAGGGCCGACTCACGCACGTCCCACAAGAAGGCACGCGGATCACGCTGCATACACGGCTTCGCGGTTGCGGTTGATGCTGGCCAGCACGTAGGGGTTGCGTACTGCGCCGGGTTCTACCAAATCAACACCACGGCCCAGCAACTGTTCCAGATCGGCCTTGGCGCCGAAAAAGGCTTCCAGCCCCGGCTGTGCGTCGGGTGCAAATTCCACCAAAAAATCAGCGTCACTGCTGGCTGTGTTGAAGTCGACTGCCCGCGCAGCCGAGCCAAACACCTCCAACCGACTGATGCGGTAGCGCTGGCAGATGGCGGATATGCCGGAGCGATGTTGGGCGATGGCGGGGTGCATGGGGGAATTTTAGGGGAGATTGGGCCACTCTGGCATATTTCATATGCCAAATTGGCACCTAGCCCCCGTGGAATATGCGCAGGCAGCTACTAAAAATGTAGCGCATCTAGGCGAAACGGCTAGAACGAAGACCCCGGCTCGGCCAGAAACGCCAGCTCTTCCGCGCTGGAGGTGCGCCCCAAAATCGTGTTGCGGTGGGGGTAGCGGCCAAAGCGGTCAATGATGGCCTTGTGGCGCAGCTCAAAGTCCAGGTTGCCTTCCACACCCGGCTGTGCAAACAGCACAGTAGCCTGCGCATGCACCAGCGCGGACTCGCTGTGCATGTAAGGCATATAGGCAAACACGCGCTGCGCTACGGGCAGGCTGCCGTCGTGCCCACTTGCCACCAGCTCTTGCGCCAGCACCAGCGCCAGCGCGTCCTGCGCAAAGGCTTGCTTTGTTGCGCGGTAGACGTTGCGCGAGAACTGGTCCAGCACGATGATCTCCGCCAGCCTCCCCTCGGGTGTAGCGCGCCACGCAAACAGCTCACACCGCGCCGCAGCCTCTAGCGTGTCGCCAAACCGGGTGCGGATGGTTTCGTCCAACGCGGGGTCTTTCACGAAGTGCTGTTTGGCGGTCAGCTCTTCGAACCAAAAGTGGAGGATTTCTTGGGGTTTCATCAGTGAATTATGCCTCTAGCCCCCGTGGAATGTGCGCAAGCAGCTATGAAAAGCGTAGCAAATTGACCGAATAATTCGTCGCCTAGAATGCCCTCAACAATCAAAAAGCACGGTACGCCAGTGCTGACATACACAGGGAGGGAGCCATGGAAATCAAGCGCTACGAGGGAAAACTCAAGAAATGGAACGCCGAGCGGGGCTTTGGCTTCATCGTTGCGGCGGACGGTGGGCAAGACGTCTTTGTCCACATCTCGGCCTTTGCGCGCGATGGCCGCGTACCTACGGAGGGCGAGGCCCTGACTTTTGAAGTGGAGCCCGACCGCAACGGCAAACGAAGTGCCGTGCGGGTGCGCAGACCCGGCGATGCATACAGGGACGCAGCGCCACGGCGCCCGGTGCGGCTCAGTACATCCGGCACAGACAACTCCACCGGCTTCTTTGAAAAGGTGATCGCCGCCTTGCTGGTTTGTGCGCTGCTGTGGTTTGGCTACAGCCAGTACGCATCACGCGCCGCAAAGTATGGGTCGGTGTTGCCGGCTCCTCCCGCAAGCCTTTCGCCCGCCAAGCTGCCAGTGTCCATTGACTTCAAATGCGATGGCCGCACCATGTGCAGCCAGATGACCTCGTGCCGCGAAGCAACTCTGTTTCTGCAAAACTGCCCGGGTACCCAAATGGATGGCAATGGTGACGGCGTGCCGTGCGAGCAGCAATGGTGCACAAAGTAAGGCGCTAGCCCCCGTGCTATATGCGCAGGCAGCTATGAAAAGCGTAGCAATTCAAAGCCCCGAAGCATTCAGGCCTGCCACACCCCAAACCCTGCCGAGCGCAGATCGATGCCGACTTCGATCTCCTTGTCTACGGCATCTGTGTAGCCCATGGGGTTGAAGGCCTCGTACAGGTCTGGCAACAGGCGCAGGCCGTATTTCTGCGCATAGCTGTTGGCCTGGATGCCGGCCTTGTGCTTGTCAAAGCGCACGTCCGGGTCCAGCCCCGTCATGCCCACATATACGCAGGGCTTGCCGTCGATGTAGTTGGGGTTGTTCTTGCGAAAGCGCGGCTCAAAGAGCACGTCTTTGGCGAGCTCGATCACGTAGATGTGGTGATGCTTGCGGCGGGCCATGGTCGCTTTGGTTCGCGTTAAGGTTGCACTGCCTTGGCAACCGCTGCAATTGCATCAATCAGATCGTTTACCAAGCGCTCATCTACATCCAGCAGCCCTTCATATTCACCCAGGTTGCGCGTGTTGTGGCATTTGTCCAGCACACGCCACACCTCGGGGCCTAAGCCCAGCGTGTGCGGCAAAACTGGAAACACGATATAGCGGCTTCCAGCGCGACAGCCCATGCGCCGCAGCGCCGCCAATTCATTCGTGTCCGGGGCTTCCGGTTTGAGCGCCTTGCCAGGGCCGCACAGGTTATCAAGCGCTGGGTGCATGGAGTTGCCCCTCGTTTCCGATTAGCCAAATTTTTGGCTGTTGTCTGACGCGGGTTACGAACGCGCTTTCCAGTACGCCAAACAGCACCGCCAGCACGCGTTGGCGTACTTTGGGGAAAAGGGCGTCTGCCAGAGATGTCGACGCAGGTGGAGTGGTTGAAATACCCATATTGGGTTTGATAATGCCCTAATTGGGTATTTGTATAGATTTTTTCAATGAAATAGGCCTCTATCCCCCGTGGAATATGCGTAGGCAGCTACCAAAAACGTAGCAACGTCTAGCGCAGCGCGGCTGCCATCGGCAAGCGCGACTTGCAGCGTGGGGAGTTGCTGCAGCCCCAAAACTGCGCACCGCCTTTGGCCGGTGTGCGCTCCACCAGCTTGACGCCGCAACTGGC
>CAJASG010000032.1 GCA_903944555.1 uncultured beta proteobacterium | reverse complement strand
GTGTTGCAAAACATCATTGAAGCGCCAGTCAATGTGATGGGCATCCCGCGCGATGAAGCCATTGAGACCGCACGCAAGTACCTGGCGCGGGTTGACCTGGCCGGCAAGGAAGACAGTTACCCAGCGCACCTGAGTGGCGGCCAGCAACAGCGCGTGGCGATTGCCCGGGCCCTCGCGATGGAGCCCGAGGTGATGCTGTTTGACGAGCCCACCAGTGCGCTGGACCCGGAACGGGTGTCTGAGGTGCTGAAAGTGATGAAAAATCTGGCGTTGGAGGGGCGAACCATGGTGGTAGTGACGCACGAGATGGGCTTTGCCCGCGAGGTGGCCAACCATGTGATCTTCCTGCACAAAGGGCTGATTGAAGAAGAAGGCAATCCGGCGGAGGTGTTTGCCAACCCCAGCAGCGAGCGGCTGAAGCAGTTTCTGTCAGGCAGTTTGAAGTAGCGCAAGGGACGCTGACTTGTCCAGTTTGGATCAATCCACCCTGTTTCAATTGCTGCCGATTGGTGCCTACCGATCGGATCGCGATGGCACCCTTTTGCACGCCAACGCTGCCCTGCTTCGCATGAATGGCTACAGTAGCGAAGCGGAGATGCGCGCCGATTTTCATAACAGCGCGAAGCACCCCTACGTTGATCCGCTGCGCCGCGGGCAGTTTCGCGCCCTGTTGGAGAGCAGTGGCCAAGTCACCAATTTCGTGTCTGAGATGATTCGCTTCAAGACGGGCGAACACATGTGGGTACGCGAGCACGCCCATGTGGTGCGGGACGACGACGGCACGGCCCGCTACTACGAGGGCACGGTGGAAGACATCACTGAGGAATTGGCCGCGAAGGCACTGCTGCACCAACGCGAAGCGATGTTGCAAAACCTGCTTCAAACCATTCCCGACCGTGTGTGGCTCAAAGACCTGAATGGGATTTACTTGACCTGCAATGAGTCCTTTGCGGTCAATCTGGGTGCGACACCGACTGAGGTGGTTGGAACCGGAGATGCCCACTGGCTAGGGCCCGCACTGGCTGCGAATTTTTTAGCATCGGACCAGTTGGCGGTTCAAGCGGGCAAGGCCGTCACGCTGGAGGAGGATATGCCGTCCCCAATCACCAGCAACGCCGGTCTGTACGAAATAATCAACACGCCCATGCTGGACGCCGAAGGCAACACGATTGGCGTACTGGGCATGGCCCGTGATATCCGCCAACGCAAACGGGCTGAGGCACTGCTCAGAGACACCACGGAGCAGCTTGAATTGGCCATCATGGGCGCTGATCTCGGGCGTTGGGACCATGACCTGACTCATGACAAGGGTTACCACATGGATGAGCACGCCTGTCGCCTGCTGGGGCGTGACGCACGTGAATGCGAAGTGGGACGTGCCTGGGGACACCTCATTCACCCGGACGACCTTCCACAAACGCTCCAAGCCATGCGCGCCTACCTGAACGGCAGTACCGCAACCTATGAGGTGGACTACCGCGCACGCCACACCGATGGCCGCTGGGTGTGGCTCAGTAGCCGGGGCAAGGTCGTACAGTTTGACCGCGACGGTGCCCCCCAGCGCATGGTGGGCACCCTGATGGACATTTCCGGACGCAAACAAACTGAGAGTCAACTACGCGCCACAAGGGCGGAGCTGCAAGCTACGCTGAACGCACTGCCGGACCTGGTGTTTGAATTTACCGCCTTGGGGCGCTACTGCGCTGTACATACCCACAACGAGGCAGGCATGGTACTCCCGGCAGCGTCGATCATGAACAAGATGGTCACAGAGGTATTGCCCAAAGACGCTGCCGAAGCCTGCCTGGCCGCGTTGCAAGAAGCCAAAGAGCGGGGCAGATCATTCGGCAAACAATACAGCTTGCTGTTGTCGGGCGGCAAACAGTGGTTTGAGCTGTCTGTGGTGCGCAAGCCCACGGAACCCGGTGAGGAAGAGCGCTTTATTGCGATTGCACGCGACATTACCGAACGCCGGATCACGGAAGAAGCCATTCAGCACCTCGCCTTTCATGACAGCCTGACCCATCTGCCCAACCGCCGGCTGCTAAATGACCGTCTGCACAGCGCGGTAGCGGCCAGCAGTCGGAATCGACAGCACGGGGCCTGCATGTTTCTGGACCTGGACAAGTTCAAGCTACTGAATGACACCCACGGCCATGATGTGGGCGACCTGATGCTGCAAGAAGTAGCACGCAGGTTGCAGCAAAATGTCCGGGCGATTGATACCGTTGCCCGCCTGGGCGGTGACGAATTTGTCGTGCTTATCCAGGCCTTGAGCGCCGACGCCGAAGACGCCCGCATGCACGCCACCTCGGTCGCGCACAAAATACTGGACAGCCTGAACGAACCCTATGCACTTGCCGCGTACGAACACGTCAGCACGCCCAGTATCGGCATTGCCTTGTTCAGCGGCGATACTCTGGGGCCCAATGACATCCTCAAACGGGCCGACGTCGCCATGTACCAAGCGAAGGCACAAGGGCGTAACACCCTCGTTTTTTTCGAGTCAAATATGGCTATAACGCCCGAGGGTATTGCGCAAACAGCTATATAAATGATAGCAAAATAGATGCTTAACTTTCTACCTTCCATTCTTGTCCGGTTCATCGCAACGCTGCTCATGGTGGTGAACGCCCTGTTTTGGGTGCCCATCCTGCTCGTCTTTGCGTCGCTGAAATTGCTTTTGCCTTTCAAGTCGGTTCGTTTGCAGATTGACCCGATTTTGCTGTTCATCGCCGAGTCCTGGATTGCCTGTAACAGCGGCTGGATGGCGCTGACGCAGCGCACGCAATGGGACGTGCAGGGAGTTGAAGGACTCAACCCGCGTAGCTGGTACCTGGTCAACAGCAACCACCAGTCGTGGGTGGACATTTTGGTGTTGCAGCACCTTTTCAACCGGCGCATCCCGCTGCTCAAATTTTTCATCAAGCAAGAGCTGATCTGGGTACCGGTCATGGGACTGGCTTGGTGGGCGTTGGACTTTCCGTTCATGCGCCGCCACAGCGAAGAGTTCCTGAAAAAGCACCCCGAAATGCGGGGTAAGGACCAGGAGACCACCCGCAAGGCCTGCGAGAAATTTGCACTCATTCCCACCAGCGTGATGAATTTTCTGGAAGGCACCCGCTTTACACCGGCCAAGCAAGCTAGGCAACAGTCGCCTTTTCGCCACCTGTTGAAACCAAAGGCAGGCGGCATGGCGCTGGCACTCAACGCCATGGGCGACAAGTTCCAGGCTATTTTGGATGTCACCATCGTCTACCCTGATGGCGCACCCACGTTTGCAGACTTTTTAAGCGGAAAAATGCGCCGGGTCGTGGTGCGCGTGCGCTCGTTGCCGGTGCCGCAGCACCTGCTGCAGGGCGACTATGGGCAGGACGCAGCCTTCCGGGAAGCCTTTGCCCAATGGGTGCAACAACTCTGGCGCGACAAGGACGATTTGATAACCAATCTACTCGCTGATTGCGCCAAAGGTCGTTAGCTTCGGGGCAGCCAAATACGATTTCCCTCGTT
>CAJASG010000031.1 GCA_903944555.1 uncultured beta proteobacterium | reverse complement strand
CCTGAGGCTTTTCAGGCGCTTGCCGAGCAGGTGATCCCCAAGATTTTTGAGCGCAAGCCGGCGGGTGGTGTGGTGCGCGTCTGGTCCTGCGGGTGTTGCACGGGGGAGGAGGCCTACTCCATCGCCATGTTGCTGCAAGAGCACATGGATACGCTGGAGCAAGGCTATGCGGTGCAGGTTTTTGCTACCGATTTGGACGACCGGGCCATTGCTGTTGCCCGTACCGGGCTGTATTCGGCCAACATTGCGGGAGATGTGTCGCCGGAGCGTCTGGCACGCTTCTTCACGCTGGAGCCCAATGGCCGCAGTTACCGCATCCAAAGTGGCATACGCGACATGGTGGTGTTTTCCGAGCAGAACCTCGTCAAAGACCCGCCATTTTCCAAACTTGACCTCATCAGTTGCCGCAACCTTCTGATCTATCTGGAGGCGGAGTTGCAGCTCAAGGTGATGAGCCTGTTTCACTTTGCGTTGAACCCCGGGGGGGTGCTGTTTCTGGGGACCTCCGAAGGGATTGACGAAGGTGGGCTGCTGTTTACCACGATGGACCGAAATGCCAAGCTGTACCAGACCACATCGTATGCGCGCGGCTCGCTGGGTGCCGTATTGGGTCGGTTTGCACCGACCAAGTCGCTGAAACCCTTGGAGCTGCCTTTTACGCCACGGGTGTCCGCCACGCCCAAAAAGATGCCGCTGCGTGAGTTGACCGAAAACGCCCTGCTATTGCAAATTGCCCCGGCGGGCGCACTGGTCAACGGGCAGGGTGACATCATGTACCTGCATGGGCGCTCCGGCATGTACTTTGAGCTGGCTGCGGGCGAGGCGGGCGTCAACAATGTGTTGAAAATGGCCCGTGAGGGGCTGCAGCTTGCGCTGGCCCAGGCCCTGCGCAAGGCAGTGAGTGGCAACGAGGTGGTGCGTGCGCCGGGCCTGCGCGTCAAAACCAACGGACATTTCACCTGGACCAACCTGTGCATCCGCCCCGTGCCTGCTGCCATGGGCCTGCAGCCTGACACCTTGCTGTATTTGGTGATACTGGAGGAGGCGTCCGACCCCGACCAGTGCCGCGGTCCAGCAACACTGCTGGGCGTGGATGATTTGAGCCGGGCCGAGGCCGATGCGCAGATTGCGGAACTCAAGGCTGAACTTGAGTCCAGGGACGACAGCCTCTTGCAGGCGGAAGAAAAGCTGAATGCTTACAGCGAAGAGCTTAAATCCGCCAGCGAGGAAATGCAGGCCAGCAATGAAGAACTCCAATCACTCAACGAAGAGCTGTTCACCCTGAATGGCGAGCTCAACACCAAGGTGGTGGACCTGTCCCGGGTCAACAACGACATGAACAACCTGTTGTCCGGCACTGGGATTGCCACCGTGTTTGTCGACCACGACCTGCGCATCCTGCGCTTCACCCCCACGGCGGCCCAGATCATCAACCTGGTGGAGAACGACGTGGGGCGCAAAGTGGGCCACATTGTGTCCAACCTTGTGGACTACAAAGATTTGCTCACCGACGTGCAAGCCGTGCTGGACACCCTGGTACCCAAAGATGCCCAGGTGCAAACCATCGCGGGCGCGTGGTACACCATGCGCATTCGCCCCTACCGAACGCAGGACCATGTGATTGAAGGCGCCGTGCTGACGTTTGTGGACATTACTGAAATGAAGGCCATCAAGGACGCGCTGGAAAAGGCCAACCGCCTGTCCCGCATGGCAGTGGTGGTGATGGACGCCCACGATGCCATTACGGTGCAAGACATGGAGGGCCACACCCTGGCCTGGAACCCCGGCGCCGAACGCATGTACGGCTGGAGTGAAGCCGAAGCGCTGAAAATGAACGTGCGCGAGCGCATCCCGCTGGCGCTGCGGGCAAATGCCGTGACCAAAGTGATCAGGCTGAGCCGGGCCGAAGTGCTGGAGCCGTACAGCACCCAACGCCTCACCAAAGGCGGTGCGGTGCTGGAGGTGTCCATGATCTCCACCGCCTTGCTCAATGAAACCGGGCAAATGTACGCCGTGGCCACCACCGAGCGGCCCAACGACTCAACGCAGAGCCTGCCCGAGCTGGAGAACCTATGAACACGTCTGCGCAATCGCTGCGCCAGCGGGCCGAAGCGCAACTCCTGCAAGCCAGCGCCGAGCCGCTCGACGCGCTGGACGCCCAGCTGCCCGCAAACCTGCAGCGCACCCTGCACGAGCTGCGGGTGCACCAGATTGAGCTGGAGATGCAAAACGAAGAGTTGCGCAGCGCACAGCGTGCCCATAACGTCACACGGCTGCACTACGCGGATTTGTACCACCAAGCCCCGGTGGGCTATTGCTCTATCAATGAAAAGGGGATCGTCCTGGAGGCCAACCTGTGCGCCAGCACCTTGTTGGGCATGAAATCGGTCGGACTGGTGGGGCAGCCCTTTCACCAGTTTTTGACCGCAGACGCGGCCGATACCTATTACTTGCTGAGCAACAAGCTTGCCAAAACGGGCGAGACCCAGTCGGACGACCTGCCCATGTGCCGCCGCGACGGCACCCCGTTTTGGGCGCATCTGGCGGCCACCGCGTCGCGAGACGATGGCGGTGCGCGCGTGCTGCGCATCGTGCTCAGTGATGTAAGCGCACGCAAGCAAGCGGAGCTGGGGCGCCAGCGCCAACTGGAAGAACTCGAAGAAATGGTGGTCCAGCGCACCGCCGGTTTGAAGCAGGCTGAAAGCCTGGCACTGTCCGCTAACCGCGCAAAGTCGGAGTTTTTGGCCAACATGAGCCACGAGATCCGCACCCCTATGAACGGGGTGATTGGCATGGTCGACATCTTGCAAGCGACCACTCTCACGCCCGAGCAGCAGCGCATGCTGGATGCGGTTCAGCGCTCGTCATTGGCGTTGCTGGGCATTCTTAACGACATCCTGGACTACTCCAAGATCGAGGCCGGCAAACTGTTGGTGGAAAGTCTGCCCACCGACCTGCACGAGGTGGCCCATGGTGTGGTGCAACTGCTAAGCATTGCGGCAAAGGCCAGGGACGTGCACCTGTCGGTGGTGGTGGGCACCGGATTGCCGCAACACATTTTCTCCGACCCCACCCGGCTGCGCCAGGTGCTGCTCAATCTGATGGGCAATGCGCTCAAGTTCACGACCACCGACGTGCACCATGCCGGTCGGGTGGTGCTGACTATCGAAACCTGCCTGCTGGCGCAGGGTGGCCCAGGCCTGCGCCTGCGTGTCACGGACAACGGAATCGGCATCGCGCAAGGTGCGTTGGCCCAGCTCTTTCAGCCCTT
Organism: uncultured beta proteobacterium; assembly: GCA_903944555.1. Lineage (GTDB taxonomy): Bacteria > Pseudomonadota > Gammaproteobacteria > Burkholderiales > Burkholderiaceae_C > Allorhodoferax. Next base: position 1,608 of record CAJASG010000031.1, on the reverse strand, counting down.
CACCCAAGCCGATGAGACCACGGCCCGCAAGTTTGGCGGCACGGGTCTGGGCTTGAGCATCTGCCAGCGCCTGGTGGGCCTGATGGGCGGCCATATATCAGTGCGCAGCACGCTGGGGCAGGGCTCGGAGTTCACGGTGGAGCTGGCCTTGCAGGAAGCACCAGGTGATGCAGCCCAGGGCAATGGCACCACCGGTCTGGTGGAGCGGCGTGGACAGCACAGAACACCGGCACCCAGTGTGGCGCAGGCGGCCACCACGGGCCATTTGATTTTGCTGGCGGAAGACAATGAAATCAACCGCGAGGTGATCCACGAGCAGCTGCGTCTGCTGGGCTACGCCTGCGAGGTGGCCGCCGATGGGGTCATCGCGCTGGCCATGTGGCGCAGCGGCCGCTATGGGCTGCTGCTGACCGATTGCCATATGCCCCATATATGGCTATGAACTCACCGCCGCCATTCGTCAGGATGAGTGCGGTGGCCGCCGATTCCCCATCATCGCGGTGACCGCCGACGCCATGGAGGGCGAAGCCGAGCGCTGCACTGCGCACGGTATGGACGACTATTTGACCAAGCCCATGCGTATGGCGGAATTGGGACTGATGTTGGAACGGTGGCTGCCGCAGCCTTCCCCTTATTAAGTTGCTATACATTTAATAGCTGCTTGCGCATATTCCACGGGGGCTAGAGGCCTAAAACACTCAAAAAAATGACCCTACCAGGTTTTGCACAACAATAGGGGCATGGAGGAAACTGGTTTGAATAATTGGGTGTTGTGGGCGGTATTGGCCCTGGGTGTGGTGAATGTGCTGGGGCTGGTCTGGTTGGTGCTGCGCCGGGCCGGTAACGGGACCGAACAAGCCGTCGAGCAAAGTAAAGTGGAGCTGTTGGCCGCAGTGCAAGCATCAAGCCTGGCCCGCGCGCAGCAGTTCGAGCGGCTGGAGCGTGAGTTGCGCCGCGAGGTCAGTGAGTCCAGCCGCAGCGGGCGACAGGAGTTGACGCAAAACCTGGCCACCTTCCAGCAAGCACTGGTGCGACAGGGGGCCGAAGCCACCCGCACCCAAAACACCCAGATTGACGCCTTTGGCCAGCAACTGGCGCTGCTGCAAAAGACGTTATCGGACACCCTGACCACCCAACTCTCCGGCGTGAGTGAGTCCAACGCCCGGCGCATGAATGAAATCCGCGAGACGCTGGAAAAGCAATTGGCGCAACTGCAAACCACCAACTCGGCCAAGCTCGACGAGATGCGCGCCACGGTGGATGAAAAACTGCAAACCACCCTGCAAACCCGTCTGGGTGAAAGCTTCAAACAAGTGGCAGACCGGCTGGAGCAGGTGCACAAAGGGCTGGGCGAGATGCAAACCCTGGCCCAAGGCGTGGGCGACCTCAAGCACTTGCTGACCAATGTGAAAACCCGCGGTATTTTTGGCGAGGCGCAGTTGGCCGGGCTGCTGGAGCAGGTGTTCGTGCCCGACCAATATGCGGCGCAGGTGGCAACACGTCCAGGCAGCAAAAACGTGGTCGACTTTGCCATCAAGCTCCCCGGCAAGTCCAGCGATGGCGTGCCTTTGTGGTTGCCCATTGATGCCAAGTTCCCCAATGAGGACT
>CAJASG010000030.1 GCA_903944555.1 uncultured beta proteobacterium | reverse complement strand
GGCGGCCAAAGCGCCGAGAGCAGCTTTGCCATACCACCTGGTTCCAAACTTGGGGTGTACGAGGTGGAACTGCGTGGGACCAGCAATGAACGCAACTTCAGTTCCGGCCAATTCCGCGTGGAAGAGTTTCGACTGCCAGTGCTGGAAGGTCGCATCACCCCGACCGAGAAAAATGCGCTGGTACATGTCACCACTGTGCCGGTGGATGTGCAGATCAACTACGTGGCCGGCGGCGGCGCCGCCCATCTGCCGGTGCGGGTGTCCGCGCTGGTACGTGGCAAGCACCTGAACTACAGCGACTTTGAAGCCTTCAGCTTCGCCCCGCCCCGTGGCAAAAACGACAGCACTGGTGAAAGCGAAGAAGAGGTCAACGCCAGTGCCGACGCCCGGGTGATTGCCGACAAGCAGCCCCTCACGCTGGATAAAACCGGCGGTGGCAAGCTCACCATCGACAAAGTACCCACCGCCAGACAGCCGCAAGAGCTGCTGCTGGAAGCCACCTACTCCGACCCCAATGGCGAAGTGCAAACCCTGCGCAGCACACACACCCTGTGGCCCGCGACCGTGGTGGCGGGCATCAAAACCGAAGGCTGGGTATCGAGCAGCCAGAAGATCAAGTTCCAGGCCCTGGCGCTGGACCTGACGGGCAAGACACAGGAAGGCGTGGCGCTGGAGGTGAAAGCCACTGCCCGCATCGTCACCACCAGCCGCAAACGCATGGTGGGCGGCTTCTACACCTACGACAACAAAACCACGGTCAAAGACCTGGGCTCGGTGTGCTCTGGCCGGAGCGACTCGCGCGGCCTGCTGCTGTGCGAAACCCAACTCAATGAACCGGGCGAGGTGGAGCTGGTGGTCACCGCCAAAGACGGCAGTGGCAACAGCATCCAGGCCGCCAGCTCGGTCTATGTCACCAAGCAGGGCGAGCTGTGGTTTGGTGGTGAGAACCATGACCGCATGGATGTGCTACCCGAGAAGAAGAGCTACCAACCGGGAGAGACTGCCAAGTTCCAGGTGCGCATGCCCTTCCGCTTTGCCACCGCACTGGTGGCGGTGGAACGCGAAGGCATTGTGGAAACCCAGGTGGTGCAGCTCAATGGGAAAGACCCCACGATTCAATTGAAGATCAAGGAAGGCTGGGGGCCCAATGTGTATGTGAGTGTGCTGGCCCTGCGCGGCCGGCTGCGCGAGGTACCGTGGTACAGCTTCTTCACCTGGGGCTACAAGGCGCCGCGCGAGTGGTGGACCAGCTTCTGGTTTGAGGGCCGTGAATACGTGGCTCCCACAGCGATGGTGGACCTGAGCAAACCGGCCTTCCGTTTGGGCGTGGCCGAGATTCGGGTCGGGACCAAAGCGCACCAGCTGGACGTGAGCGTGAAAACCGACAAGGAAAGCTATGCGGTACGCAGCAAGGCACAAGTCACCATCACCGTGAAGCTGCCCAGCGGCCAGCCCGCCGCGGGTGCGGAAGTGGCCTTGGCTGCGGTCGACCAGGCCCTGCTGGAGCTGATGCCCAACACCAGCTGGAATTTGCTCGACGCCATGTTGCAGCGCCGTGCTTGGGGTGTGGAAACCTCCACCGCGCAAATGGAAATCATTGGCCGACGCCACTATGGCCGCAAGGCGGTGCCTGCCGGTGGCGGCGGTGGCCACAGCGGTGCGCGTGAGCTGCTGGAAACCTTGCTGCTGTGGAACCCATCGGTCAAGCTGGACGCCAACGGCCGGGCCGTGGTGATGGTGCCGCTGAATGACGCGCTCACCACTTTCAAAATTGTCGCGGTGGCGGATGCATCCACTGGACTGTTTGGCACCGGGTCCGCCAGCATCCGCGCCACGCAAGATTTGCAAATCATCAGCGGCCTGCCCCCACTGGTGCGCGAGGACGACCAGTACCGCGCCCAACTGACGCTGCGCAACACCACCAAGCAAGCGATGAAGGTGGAAGTGACACCCCGTGCCACGCTTCTGGATTTGAAGCCGCAAACGGTCGACATTCCTGCGGGCGATGCCCGCGAAGTGGCGTGGACAGTGACGGCCCCGGCGCAACTGGCGCAGATTCGCTCCGAGGCCATCCTGTGGGAAATCGAAGCCAAAGACACGATCAGTGGCGCCCGCGATGCGCTAAAGGCGCGCCAACGCATCATCCCCGCAGTGCCCCTCACGGTGCAACAGGCCACGCTGGTGCAGATCGACGGGCCGTTCAGTCTGGACGTGAACCCTCCCGCCGACGCCCTGCCCGGCCGTGGTGGTTTAAAGATGGCGCTGCAACCCAAACTGGCCGAGGGCCTGCCCGGCGTGCGCGACTGGTTTGCCAACTACCCCTTCATCTGCCTGGAGCAAAAAACCAGCAAGGCCGTGGGCCTGCGCGATGGCAAATTGTGGCAAACCGTGGTCGGCCAGATCCCAAGTTATCTGGACGCCGATGGCCTGGCCAGCTACTTCCCACCGCGTGATGGCGAGAGCAACCGGGGCAGCGACACCCTCACCGCATACCTGCTCTCCGCCACCCACGAGGCCGCCAGCGTCAACCCGGCCTTTGCGTTGAGCGACGAGGTTCGTGCCCCCATGGAGCGCGGCTTGATCGCCTTTGTGGAGGGCCGCATCCAGCGCGAGTTCTGGAGCCCGCGCAAGGATCTGGACATTCGCAAGCTGGCGGCGCTGGAAGCCTTGTCACGCTACGGCAAGGCACAGGGCCGCATGCTAAACAGCATCACCATCGCACCCAACCAGTGGCCCACCCATGCGGTGATTGACTGGCTCAACATCCTGAAGCGTGTGAGTGATGTGCCGGAGCGTGACAAACGCATAACCGAGGCGAACCAGATTCTGCGCAGCCGCATCAGCTACCAGGGCACCAAGATGATCTTCAGCACCGAGCGTGACGACTACTGGTGGTGGCTGATGCAAAACGGCGACGTCAACACCGCCCGCTTGATGCTGACCGTGATGGACGACCCCGCGTGGAAGGACGACATGGGCCGCCTGGCCAATGGCTTCATAGGCCGCCATCAACACGGCGCCTGGCACACCACCACCGCCAACCTGTGGGGCGGTTTGGCGCTGGAGAAATTCTCAGCCAAGTTCGAAGCGGTGGCGGTCGCGGGGACCACCAAAGCGTCCCTGAGCACAGGTTCAACCAGCGTGGACTGGAGCAAGGTCGAACGCATCAAACCCACCGATGGCAGCGGCGCTGCGCACCAAAGCACCTGGTTTGGCGCACCCGCCGCGCCCGGTAACCTGCGCAACAACAACATGTTCTTACCCTGGAGCAAAACGGCGGGCAAAGACACCTTGAATGTGACCCACCAAGGCCCCGGC
>CAJASG010000029.1 GCA_903944555.1 uncultured beta proteobacterium | reverse complement strand
GGTTCTTTGCCGGAGCAACAGTATCTGGATGCCTTGCTGGCCGATCTGGATGCGGCCTTGCCGCTGATCTGGGGCCGCCCGGTACACAGCATCTTTATTGGCGGCGGCACGCCCAGCCTGTTTGCCCCGGCCACCATTGACCGCCTGCTGAGCGACATTCGCGCCCGCCTGAAGCTGGAGCCCAATTGTGAAATCACGATGGAGGCCAACCCCGGCACCTTCGAGAAAGACCGGTTCCGCGCCTACGCCCAGGCCGGTGTCACCCGCCTGTCGATTGGCGTGCAGAGCTTTAACGATGCCCACCTGCAGGCGCTGGGCCGGGTGCATGACCGGGCGCAAGCCCTGGCGGCGGTGGAAGAAGCGGCGCAGTCGTTTGCCACCTTTAACTTGGACATCATGTACGCCCTGCCGGGCCAGTCGCTGGAGCAAGTGGGTCAGGATATTGCCCTGGCGCTGCAATTCCAGCCGCCGCATATTTCCATATACCACCTGACCATTGAGCCCAACACCTACTTTGCCAAGTACCCGCCCGTTATTCCGGAGGACGATACGGCCTACGCCATGCTCGACCACATCACCGAGCTGACGGGGCTGGCCGGGCTGGATCGCTACGAAGTCTCGGCCTACGCCAAAGAGGGCCACCGCTGCCGCCACAACCTGAACTACTGGCAGTTTGGTGACTACCTGGGCATTGGCGCGGGCGCGCACAGCAAGCTCAGTTTTGCCCACCGCGTGGTGCGCCAGGTGCGCTTTCGCGAGCCGCGCCTGTACATGGAGCGCGCGCTGGCGGGCAACGCATTGGCACAGGCAGACGAGGTGGCACGCGCCGATCTAGCCTTTGAGTACATGCTCAATGCGCTGCGCCTGCGCAATGGTTTTGGCCTGCGTGAGTTCACCGAGCGCACCGGCCTGGGCCTCTCGGCCATTGAGGCCGCGCTTACCCAGGCCGAGCAAAAGGGCTTGATCGAGCGTGACTTTGCCCGTGTGCGGCCTACCGTGCGTGGTTTCGATTTTCTGAGTGACTTGCAGGAGATTTTCCTGTCCAATGGGGTTTGACTGGGGCGTCCACGGCGCATCCATGGCATTAACAAGGGGGGCCACGCTATGTTCTCGGTGTACGGCAAGGCAGGGCGCATATTTCGGGGATCCATGGAAGAGTTGCGCAAAATTGGCCCCAATTCCGCACTCGCGCGCTCGCAGCGCGTGAACCCGGTGGGGCGCGACGCCCAAGACCAAACCCCCACGCACTTTGGTGAAGCACCACCGCACGCGATCCCCAGCGATGTGTTGCACCGCAACGCAGTCGCCGCCTACGAAGAGACCCGCAAAGAAGACCACCCGCGCCACCCACTGACCCGGGTGGATGCCATCATGAGCCATGCGGTGGTGACCCTGTCGGACACGTTTACGGTGGAGCAAGCCTGGGCCGTTTTGGCCCAGAACGGCATTGGCCAGGCGCCGGTGGTTGGTAGCGACGGAGTGCTGGTGGGCTTGCTTTCGCGTGGCGATTTGATGAGCGCCGACCGCTTGCCGGGCCCCAATAGCCATGCGTTGGTGTGGCGCGCTTTGCTGGCCCAAAGCGTTGTGGATTTGATGTGGACGCCCGTGCCCTGTGTCGTCCCGGAAACCGAAATCCGCCGGGTCGCCCGCGTATTGCTGGATACTGGCTTGCCCGGCTTGCCTGTGGTGAACGATGCCGGGCAGGTGATTGGTTTTGTGTCGCGCTCCGACATCCTGCGCGCTGTGGTGGCCGATCCGCCGCTGGATTTGTGGACTT
>CAJASG010000028.1 GCA_903944555.1 uncultured beta proteobacterium | reverse complement strand
TCCGAGGCGCCCAAGTTGGTGGTGGCGCAAGAGAGTGATTGGTTCGAAGAGTACCTGGCTCCGGTCATCAGCATCAAGGTAGTGGACGGGCTGGACGCCGCTATTTCCCATATCAACCACTACTCGTCCCACCACACCGACGCCATCCTCACCCGCGACCACATGCATGCGCAGGCCTTTCTGCGCGAAGTGGACTCGGCCAGTGTTATGGTCAACACCAGTACCCGCTTTGCCGATGGCTTCGAGTACGGGCTGGGCGCGGAGATCGGTATTTCCACCGATAAATTCCATGCCCGCGGCCCGGTCGGCATCGAGGGACTGACTTCGCTCAAGTACGTGGTGCTGGGCGATGGTGAGGTTCGGCTCTAAGTCAGGCCGCGCTTGTTTTTGATGGTATCGCCCCAATCTAAAAAGCTGATCACGATTTCCAAATAATTTCAGAAAGCGCCGCATGGTTCCGCATCTTGTTACCGCTCTCACTGGTCCCATTAACGAATTGGAGCAGCGCATCCTGGACTCCATGCCGGCGATTGAACGCTGGTTCCGTCTGGAGTGGATGGAGCACACGCCGCTGTTTTACAGTTCAGTGGATGTGCGCAACGCCGGATTCAAACTGGCTCCGGTGGACTCCGATTTGTTTCCTCGCAGCTGGAGTAATCTGACGCCGTCCATGCTGCCCTTGGCGGTGCAGGCCGCAATGGCGGCGATTGAGAAAATCTGCCCGGAGGCGCGCAACCTGCTAATCGTTCCGGAAAACAATGTGCGCAGCATCCAGTACCTGAGCAACCTGGCGCAGTTGCGGCGCATTTTTCACATGGCGGGCTTGAATGTGCGCATTGGCTCCATCAGCCCTGATCTGAAAAAGATGACGACGATTGAGCTGCCCAATGGGGAAAGTGTCACGATGGAACCGGTGGTGCGCACCAAAGGCCGACTTGGGGTGAAGGACTTTGACCCTTGCACGATTTTGCTCAATAACGATTTGCGTGCCGGTATTCCTGGTATTTTGGAGGACTTGCACGAGCAATTCCTGTTGCCTCCATTGCACGCGGGTTGGCCTACGCGGCGCAAGAGCACCCATTTCAAGTGTTATGAAGAAGTGTCCAAACGGTTTGGCAAGCTGATTGGCGTCGATCCATGGCTGATCAACCCTCTGTTTGATAAATGCGGCAGCGTGGATTTTTCCAGTGCCGAGGGCATGGCGACCTTGCGCGTGGGCGTGGATGCGTTACTCGGGAAGATTAAGAAGCGGTACAAGGAATACGGCATCAAGGAAAAGCCATTTGTCGTGGTCAAGGCAGATAACAGCAGCCATGATTTGGGCGCCATCACCGTACGCGACACGAAAGAGCTGGAGACCCTGCGCTTGGTCGGCGTGCAGGTGCACGATGTCATCTTGCAAGAAGGGGTTTTAACCCATGAGCGCATGAATGATGCTGTGGCCGAGCCTGTGGTCTACATGATGGACCGCTATGTGGTGGGCGGCTTTTACCGTATTCACGCGGAACGTGGCGTAGATGAGGATTTGAGTGCGCCTGGTTCGAGCTACGTTCCATTGGCTTTTGCTGAGAGTACGCACTTACCTCAACCGGGTGTGCGTCCAGGCGTCAGTGCTCCGAACCGGTTCTATATGTATGGCGTCATCGGTCGCTTGGCGATGTTGGCCGCCAGTTACGAGCTGGAAGCCACCGACCCCGAAGCTGAACACTACGCCTAGTTGAACGCAAGTCCATTGCGCGACTCTAGTTGCTGCATTGCAACATGCCCCAAAATTCCTGACGATTTGCCAAATTTGCCCTTGCAAGCTTGACGCACTGGCGCAAAATAGCGATCCCAATTGGAATGGACCCTGGCCGCGCAGTACGGTTGGGTGAATTTGTGTCAGCATCAAAATCGTCTCTCACGGCGCTTACTCTGGGCGCCATTGGCGTCGTGTACGGCGATATCGGGACCAGCGTCCTGTATGCGGTCAAAGAAGTGTTTGGCTCTGGTCACGTGCCATTCACCCCCGAGAACGTGTTCGGCATCATGTCCATCTTTTTCTGGACACTGACGGTCATCGTGTCGCTCAAATATGTGGTGCTGGTGCTGCGTGCCGACAACCACGGAGAGGGCGGTCTGGTGGCGATGCTCGCGCTGGCGTCCCAGTCCGTCAAAGACCGGCCGCAGGTGCGGCGCGTGTTGCTGGTGGTCGGTATTTTTGGCACCTGCCTGTTTTATGGTGATGGGGTCATTACCCCTGCGATCTCGGTGCTGTCGGCAGTGGAAGGTCTGGAGGTGATTTCCCCCAACTTCAAAAAATACGTGATTCCGATCACCCTGGTCATTTTGTTCTGCCTGTTCTGGGTGCAAAAGCGGGGCACTGCCGGTATCGGCAAGTTTTTTGGTCCCATCATGGTGGTCTGGTTGCTGACCATTGCCGCGTTGGGTGTCTCGCACATCGCGGACAACCCGTCCATTCTGTGGGCGCTGAGTCCGCATTACGCGGTGGGCTTCATGTGGGAAAACCCCGGTATTACCTTCATCATTTTGGGTGCAGTGGTGTTGTGCGTGACCGGGGGTGAAGCCCTGTATGCCGATATGGGCCACTTTGGGAAGAAGCCGATTCGCGTGGCCTGGTTTTCCATGGTGATGCCTTGCCTCACCCTCAATTATTTTGGGCTGGGTGCGCTGCTGCTGGTCGAGCCAGCGGCGGT
>CAJASG010000027.1 GCA_903944555.1 uncultured beta proteobacterium | reverse complement strand
CTTCGTCATGGCTGGAGCTGGTGCGCAGCTTGAGTGGCCAGTAAGGCCAAGTCATCGGGCGGTTTTCTTCCACCGGGGGCTGCGGCATCACCTCAAACTGGGTCACACTCACGGCGCCATGGCGGTTGCTGGTACCCACGCAATCAGAACCCGTGTCGCCCCCTCCAATGACGATAACGTGCTTGCCATCGGCGCGCAGCTGGCCCTTGAGCTTGTCACCCGCATTGACCTTGTTTTGCTGGGGCAAAAATTCCATGGCGAAGTGAACACCATCCAAATCACGCCCCGGCACGGCCAAATCACGCGACTGCTCGGCGCCGCCGGTCAGCAAGACGGCGTCAAAATCTTTTTGCAGCTGGGCCGCTGAAATAGTTTCCTTGGCCCAGTTGGTGACCTTGGAGGTCTTGGGCAAATCACCGACCAGCACGCTGGTGCGGATGGTGACGCCTTCTTTTTGCAGCTGTTCGACACGGCGGTCGATGTGCGACTTCTCCATCTTGAAATCCGGAATGCCATAACGCAGCAAGCCGCCCACCCGGTCATTCTTCTCGAATAACGTGACGTCGTGGCCAACGCGCGCCAATTGCTGCGCTGCCGCCATACCGGCCGGGCCGGAGCCCACCACGGCGACTTTTTTCCCGGTCTTGTGCTTGGCCGGTTGGGCCAGCACCCAGCCTTCCGCCCAAGCGCGGTCGATGATGGCGTGCTCGATGGACTTGATCCCCACCGCGTCGTCATTCACATTGAGCACACACGCCGCTTCGCACGGAGCGGGACAAATCCGGCCGGTGAACTCGGGGAAGTTGTTGGTGCTGTGCAGCACATCAATCGCGTTTTTCCAGTCGCCCTGGTACACCAGTTCGTTGAAATCCGGAATGATGTTGTTGACCGGGCAGCCGTTATTGCAAAACGGGGTGCCGCAATCCATACAACGGGCCGCTTGCACCTTGGCCTGTGCATCGTCCAACCCAATGACGAATTCTTTGTAATTCTTCAAACGCTCGGGCGCAGGCTTGTAGCCCTCTTCCAAACGCTCGAACTCCATGAAGCCAGTGACTTTTCCCATGATTCTTTTCCTATTCGTTGAGTCTGGCCACGCTTTACTTAGCGGGAACTGCTTCTTTTTTGATAGCTACCTGCGCACGATTGGTAAGGGCTAGAGCCTCTTTACGTGCATGAATCTCACCCAGGGCGCGCTTGTACTCCAGCGGAAACACCTTGACGAACTTCAGGCGGGAGATATCCCAGGTATCCAACAACTCACGCGCACGCTTGCTTCCGGTCCAGCGGTTGTGGTCTTCCAACAGCTTCCTCAACTGCGCCTCATCGGTTTGACCTTGGTGCCAGATGGCTTTTTCGATGGTGGCGTCCTGCTCCGCCGCCGTCAACACTTTTTCCATGGAGACCATGGCGGTGTTGCAACGGGTGGAGAACTGGCCATCTTCGTCATACACATAGGCAATGCCGCCGCTCATGCCGGCCGCAAAGTTGCGCCCGGTTTTGCCCAGCACGGCCACGGTGCCGCCCGTCATGTACTCACAACCATGGTCGCCCGTACCTTCGACGACCGTTGTTGCGCCAGACAAGCGCACCGCGAAACGCTCGCCGCCCACGCCGCTGAAGAAGGCCTCACCACTGGTGGCGCCATACATCACGGTGTTGCCAACGATGGTGTTGCGAATCGCCTCACCGCGGAAGTCGATGCTGGGGCGCACCACAATACGGCCGCCGGACAGGCCCTTGCCGGTGTAATCGTTGGCATCACCAATCAGATACAACGTAATACCATTGGTCAGGAAAGCGCCGAACGACTGGCCACCGGTGCCCTCCAACTGGATGCGAATGGTGTCATCCGGCAAGCCCTGTGGATGCACTTTGGTCACCGCGCCCGAGAGCATGGCACCGACAGAACGGTTCACATTGCGGGCCATCTCCATGAACTGCACCCGCTCGCCCTTGTCAATGGCGGCACGGCTCTTGGCAATCAGCACGTTATCCAAAGACTTTTCCAAACCGTGGTCTTGCTCCAGGATCTGGAAGCGTGGCACATCGGCCGGCACATTGGGCATGGCAAACAGGCGGCCGAAGTCCAGGCCACTGGCTTTCCAGTGCTCGATACCTTGGCGCATGTCGAGCAGATCGGCGCGGCCAATCAGGTCGTCGAACTTGCGGATGCCCAGTTGGGCCATGATCTGACGCACTTCTTCGGCGATGAAGAAGAAGTAGTTCACCACATGCTCTGGCTTGCCGGAGAACTTCTTGCGCAGCGCAGGGTCTTGCGTGGCGACGCCGACCGGGCAGGTGTTGAGGTGGCATTTGCGCATCATGATGCAGCCTTCTACCACCAGCGGTGCCGTGGCATAACCGAATTCATCGGCTCCCAGCAAGGCACCAATGGCGACGTCGCGACCCGTTTTCATCTG
>CAJASG010000026.1 GCA_903944555.1 uncultured beta proteobacterium | reverse complement strand
GCTGTCGGCATTTTGTTTGACGGTGGAGCTGAGCTCTTCCATGGAGGCTGCGGTCTCTTCCAGCGCGCTGGCTTGTTGTTCGGTGCGGGCCGACAGGTCGTGGTTGCCTTGGGCGATCTCGGCGCTGGCGGTGGCCACGCCTTCGGAGCCTTGGCGGACATTTCCCACCAATTTGGACAGGTTGGTCTGCATTTCCTTGAGGGAGCCCAAGAGCGCCGCAACCTCGTCTTTGCTGCCGATCGGCACGGCGATGGTGCTACTCAGATTCCCTCGGGCCACCTGGTCCGCCAGGTCTACGGCCTGTTCCAACGGTTGCACAATCTGGCGACTCAGCCAAATGCCGCCTGCCATGCTGAGCGCGGTAACAACGAGCATCACCGCATAAGCTGCAATGCGGCGCTCGGTGGCGTGTTTGGATGCGGCCGTTGTGGTTTCAATCTCGTCCTTGGATAATTGCAGCTTCAGTTCTTTAAGCAAGGCGGCAGCATCGCGGTCTTTGCCTCGGGCCGCTTTGTCACCCGCCGTGGGGTCCAAGTCGGCGGCCTTGAACGCATCGAATGCCTTCACATATCCGTCGGCCGCAACCACCAGCGCCGGGCCCAATTTTTGCGCAAGCACCAAGCTTTCGCTCTCCGATAACAAGCCTTCCAGGACTTTGACGTCGTCATTGACCTCTTTCATTTCCTTGAGGTGGGCGTTCCAGTATTTGTCGAGTTCCTTGGGGTCCTTGCCCCGCAGCAGGGTGTTTTTCCACTCCTGAATGGCGACTGAAAAATGTCCGTCAATTTCGGCGGCTTTTTTATGGGCGGCTACGGTGCGCAGCACATCGTTTTCAAACACATCAATCACACCGCGCAGGCTGGAGATGCCAAACATCGCGCCGGCAAACAACAAACTTAAAGCAAGCGCAAACGCCAATGGTAGTTTTCGACTAAGTTTCATGCATTTACTCCTGCTAAAAGTTATTGATGTGACTCAACTTGCACTTTATCCACAATGCCTATGCTTGTCATCGCTAGGCGAAAAAAAACCTGCAGCGAAGGGCGTGCAGGTTGTGCAGGAAGCGATGGCACCAGTTTTTATTTGATACCCAGCATCGCGTCTTTGAGTTTCCAGTCGCCGGGATTCTGGCCAAACCAGATAGACATCAGAGCGGCAAAAAATTCGGGCTCTTTAAAGGGTTCGCCCTGAACTTTTCCTTTGGCCGTGACAATCAATCCCGTGCCGGGAATCCAATCCAACGTGATGACGTCGCCGGGATACAGCACCTTGTTGACGGTAAAAATATCACCCATGCGAATCATGCCGGGTACAAGCTTGGACATCTGATTTTTTGGCACATTGTCTTCCATGCCGCGTGTCAGCAGTTTGCCGAAAGGTCCGGCCTCAACTTCGCGCAAAAAGGTCATCGAAAGCCGCTTTGGCCCAGGCGCTGCCACCAATTCTTCCAAGTTTGAGATTTTCTTGGTGGTGTACAACTCCCCTACATAGATCTTAAAAATTTTGTACCGAATGCCCGCTCCGTTGAGCTGTAGTTTTACCCCGCCCACAGTGGTGCTGTCTTCTACTTTGATGCCAGCAATGTCCGTTGTGGCGGCGATGGCTGCGCCAGCCAAAAGCAATGTTGCAACGCCAGCGAGCAGTTGTTTGATGAAGTGCATGTTGATCCTGGTGACAAAAAAGAACGGTCGTTCTTTAATTTGTAACATTCTGCGCTTTTGCCGCGAAGGATCTATAAGGGTTTTCCAGTAATAGGCCGCGTTGCGGCTCCAACATTCTGTGGATCTTTTGGCGTAGGCCGAGAGCACCATGTTTGCTACACTGGCACCATGTTTATCCACCGCATCACGATTACAGGTTGTAGCGACCGGGGGGCTTGGCCCTGGCGGGTTTTGACCGTACTGCCTGACGCCGTGTATTTACCCAACGCCTGATTGACTGGCGGCACTGCGCGGCTTCCCGGCAAGCTTTGCGCGGTCCAATGGGCGGATTCTTCCTCCGATCTATTGCGCGCACCCTGATTTTTGCGAACCGTTCCGCAAAACCAGCGGTCCCCCCATCTTTTGAGAGGCACACTGATCCGTGATGACTGAAACTGAATTTCAAGCGCTGTCTGCGCAAGGTTTTAACCGCATTCCCTTGATGGCACAGGCCTTTGCCGATCTGGAAACGCCGCTGTCGCTGTACCTGAAACTGGCCAACAACGCCCCCCACAGCTTTTTGCTGGAATCGGTGGTGGGCGGGGAGCGCTTTGGGCGTTACAGCTTCATCGGCCTGCCGGCCCGCACCCTGGTGCGCGCCAGCGGTTTTGGCGCCGACGTGATGACCGAGGTGGTGCGGGACGGCCAGGTCATCGAAACCTCCAAGGCCAATCCGCTGGACTTCATCAGCGACTACCAGCAACGTTTCAAGGTCGC
>CAJASG010000025.1 GCA_903944555.1 uncultured beta proteobacterium | reverse complement strand
TTTAGCTCAGTTGGTAGAGCAGCTCCTTCGTAAGGAGAAGGTCGTCAGTTCGATTCCGACAAGTGGCACCAATAGACATAAGGGTTCACTGCTATTAATTTAGTAGTGAACCCTTTCTCTTTTGTGCCCATGTAGCCACTATGTAGCCAGCAGTACATGGTTTCGCGAACATCCAGCAATTCACCTACCGCAAATTTGGTTCAATCGCAGGGTTGTGATTTCTGCGGATGTAACCAATGGGTTCATTTCCCAAACCTACTGGGTTCCAGCAGTTATTGCCCTGGGTCATTTTCAGCTCTTCGGCGGTTACCGCGGTGACCATTCAATGCCAACATCGAAGTATTAGCGGGTAGTTCGGAAGGTATTCACCCGCATTGGGGTGCTTGCGGGTATTGGTGAGCGGCAGCTATATGGAAGTTCTGTGCACTGCCAATCAGGAGCTGCTCGTCAAATTCTGCATCGTGCCCAATGCCGAGATTGGACAGCGTTGTTAACCTCCAAGATTGCTGTCGAGGCTGTTAGTAGGCTTCGGCTCATTCGTCTTCACAACAATGGATGCCCGCTGATGATCGTCTAAGTTCTCAGTGTTCCGCTTGACCGGATGCCCACTCAACCTTTCAGCGCTCAAGTGTCCCTGACAACAGGTGATCGGTTCCGATACAAATGGGACCACTGCGCATTTTTTGGGCACCACTTTTCGCATGAAGTCATCACCGTCGGCATTCTGATGTAAGATAGTAATTAATTACTAGCATATTGAAGCTCATCTATCAAATGACTCCCTCATTGAACGCACCATCAAAACTACCCGCAGACGAGCGACGCGCCGTTACTGTGGAGGCGGTCATCGCGCTTGCGGGTTCGCAAAACCCCAGCGACATAACGACGGCGGCCATTGCCAAGCACATGAATTTGACTCAAGGGGCACTGTTTCGGCACTTCCCCAGCAAGGATTCAATTTGGAAATCCGTCATGGAGTGGGTGGCAGACCGCCTGCTGGCGCGAATCGACAGCGCAGCAGAGGGCACCACCTCACCATTGACCGCGATGCAGGCCATGTTCATAAGCCACATCGACTTTGTGGTGGAACACCCGGGCGTGCCACGCATGATGTTCGGTCAACTGCAAAGCCCGGAAGAGACTGCGGCAAAAAAAATGGCACAGACCTTGATTCAGCGCTATTCCGAACGCGTACGTGCACGCATCGAAGAGGGCAAGGCGATCGGGGAAATCACGTCCGACGTGGATACACAGGCCGCGGCCACTCTGTTCGTCGGAACCATTCAGGGCTTGGTGATGCAGTCCATGCTGTCTGGGGATCTTCTTCGCATGCGCGCCGATGCGCCTGTTGTCTTTGCAATTTATCAACGCGGTATGAGGAACGTCCAATGAAAAATTTCATCTCCCTGCATGGCCGAACCATCGCGTTGGCGAGCGTCCTCGTTTTATTGGCGGGCTTGCTCGGCTACGTTGCGCTGAGGGCCGGGCCCATGGCACCGGTTGCCGTTACGGTGATTAGCGTAGACAGCCAGTCTATCAAGCCGGCTTTGTTCGGTATCGGTTCAGTAGAAGCACGGTTTACCCACAAGATCGGTCCGACCTTCGCCGGACGGATCAAGCGTGTGGAGGTTCAATCAGGCGATCGCGTCGCAAAAGGCCAAGTGCTGGGCGAGATGGATCCCGTCGATTTGGACGACAAGATCGGCGCCCAAGAGGCGACCTTAAAGCGGGCGGAAGCCACCATGTTGGCGGTTGAGGCGCAAGTTCAGGAAGTGGGTGCCCGCAAAGCGTTCGCAGAAATCCAGACCAAACGCTACGAGCAATTGCTGGTCGCCCGCTCGGTCAGCGAAGAAGGTGCGGAGGCAAAGCGACAAGAGTTGCAGATTGCGCAGGCATCCTTGTCAGCGGCTCGCGCTAACCTTGATGCATCACGCCAGGAGCTGATCCGCGTGCGGGCGGATCGGGACGGCCTGATTCGCCAGCGGGCAAATCTGCGTCTGATTTCGCCGGTCGATGGAATCGTCACCCGCCGCGACGCCGACCCAGGCACCACCGTGGTTGCCGGACAAGCGGTGGTTGAAGTGGTCGAGCCCAGCAGTA
>CAJASG010000024.1 GCA_903944555.1 uncultured beta proteobacterium | reverse complement strand
CGCCCCTGCAGCCAAAAAGACCCAGAACAGCACCATGGCCAGTTTTGGACTGTAGAGTTCCGTTTCTGATTCCTCAGGGATGAGGTAATACGCGGAGCCCATAAAGCCGAACAGGAGCCAGACAATCAGCAGGTTGGTGTGCACCATCCGCGCTTGATTGAATGGGATGTACGGGAAGAGCAGGTCGCCAATGACGTATTGCAGACCCAGCGTGATACCAAACACGATTTGCGCCGTGAAAAGTACCAAGGCGGCGACGAAGTAGTACTTCGCAACCCCTTGGGATTTGTATTTTAAAGTTGTCGCTTGCATTTTTGTTGTTTCCTTGTTCGTTTAGACGTGCTTCAACGATTAGCCTTCAATATTTGGCGGCCACTTTTCAGTGTTGATGTTGTTCGTCCACTTCAAGAACTCCACCATGTCGTTCAACTGCTCTTCAGTGAAATTGAACTGGGGCATTTGACGACGTCCCGGTGTGTGCGTGGGCTGTGATGCAATCCATGCCTTGATGAAGTCTGGACCACGGCGCTTGTACACATTGCCCAACTCGGGTGCGAAGTACGCACCTTCGCCCAGCAAGGTATGGCAGCCGATGCAGTTGCGTGTTTCCCATAGCCCCTTGCCACGCACCACAGCGGGTGTGATGGCCTCCGCGTTGGAGCGGAACGGTATTTTTCGCTCGCTGTCAAAAATAAGGGCAGCAAATACGAATATGAAAAATACGGACCCTCCGTAAAACATATTGCGGGCCATTTGCTTGGTGAACCCGCTGGATTTAACCTGATTCATTCTCTTAACTCCTGAAGTATGTGTCGCTTCGTAGGGTATTGATTCCCCTGAAATGCGTCCTTAACCCGGCTTAAGAATTGATCGAAATCATCGGTTTTTACCCATTTTCCCAAATTGGATGCAGGCTTCTTTTACGGAAATTTCCGATATCCCCGTAAGGCGGTATCAATTGGAGCGGTAGTTGGCAAGTCGGTGCACGTCAAGAACGCGAATCTGGCGTCTGTTGATCTCGATCAATCGCTCGCTTGCCAGTTCATGCAGTACGCGCGAGAAATATTCAGGGGTTAGGGACAGGCGTGAGGCAATGGTTGCCTTGCTTACGGGCAAAAAAACCGTAAAACTCTCCATGTTTTTGGTGTCCTTGCCTTGAGCGCTCTGCAACAGGTAATTGATCAACCTGTGCATGCCACTTTGCAGCGCATACCCGCCAACATCGGAGATGAGCTGGTGTAGCCAGTGTGAAATGCCAGAAGTCAGGTGCATCGAGAACCGGTGGTTGCGCTCCATGAGCGCCAATATGGTACGTTTCCCAACGGTTAACAGTTCCGTTTCTGTCAAGGCTTGCGCATTGAATAGGTAGGGGGTGCCGAGAAGCATCGTGGATTCAGCGAAGCTTTGGTCAGGGCCCACAATTTCGATCACCTTTTCCTGCCCTGTTGGTGTGGCAAGGTACAGCTTGACCTGCCCCGATGTGATGACATGGAAGACCTCACACGCGTCACCGACTTGAAAAAGAACTTCACCGCGGGATAGGTGACCGAACTGGCAGTCCTGAGCCGCATTTTCACATTCGGATTTCGACAGGTCCTTGAATATTGGCAGCGTCTGCAGGTAACTCAAGGTATTGAGCCTCTTGACGTCCATTTTCATGTTCCCCCTCCTGCGTCGGATGTCATCAGATAGCGCACGTCGAATTCATGGAGCACAGGGCGAAATGCCGATTTCAAGCGCAGGGTTTTGCAATGCCTCGATCTTCAAGTTCATGTTGGCCAACTCCGCGCGCTTTTTGGCCAGCATATCGGCATTGGGATAACGTCCCATATAAATGATCCAGCGCGCCGGCACCAGTTGCGCCTCCAGCAGCCATACACCCTGTTGCAGCTCTTTCTCCAGTGACCCGCGCAAGGCGGTTGCCTGCGTCTCATCAAAGGGTCCCGCCTGCAAACATTCTTTTCCATTGGCTACAACCGGCCGGGGTGCGGTCTCACTCGCATTGCGCTCCCCTAGCGTCAAAATACTTACCAGCTCAGGCTGGATTTGTTGCGCCAACCGCTGCGGCTCAGTCTGCTGCTCCGGCGCGAATCCATAGGCGCGAAATAGCCCGTTGGTCCAGCCATAAAAAACTCCATTGGCCAATATCAACCCGAGAAGCAGAAATCGCAACATAACTCAGGCTCCCGCCCGCACAGG
>CAJASG010000023.1 GCA_903944555.1 uncultured beta proteobacterium | reverse complement strand
TTTCCGGCCAGTTGTGCCAAACGTGTTGGTGAACTAAGGTTGTCAATATTGGTTTTTGTGGTTTCTAGGTTGGCAGCCATTTCCATTTTCCCCGCATCGTTGCCGACGCCCAAACCTGCCAGCTGCGGGTTGCGCGCCCACATGGCGCTAACAAGGTCATAGGTTTTGCGCGGCGGCGCAGTTAACCAGGTTGGAAATTCTGTATCTACCGTGGGGTCACCGCGCAAAATCAAAGGCATGGGGATTGAGATCGCAACACCTGATCCGACTCTGGCTTTTTGCATCGCCCGTCCCACCCAGCCAGACGTAGATGTAAAGGGCTTGGACAACCCACTTTGCATGATGTCCTGGCCTTCAAAGTGGGAGCGACCCTTGTAATCAAATCCTGTCGCATGTACCGCGACAGCTTCACCTTTTGCCAATAGCCCCGCAAATGTAGGAAGTGCTGGGTGAACCGCAAAAAAATCAGTCCCAGGCAAAAGTGTTTTGGGAACCAAGCCTGGTCGGATCTGTGCCAAGCCAGCTTCGCCAATGGGGGGAATGGCGCTCAGTCCGTCCATACCACCACGCAGCAAAATCACGAGCAATCGCCGGTGGGGGTGTGGTGTAGCGCCGAGTACAGATTGAGCCCCAGCCAAAGACAAGGTTGCACTGGCACCTAAAAATGTTCTGCGCTTCATGCATTACTCCACAAGAATTCGGGCGAGTTGAAGTACATGGTCCACAAGTCATCCATACTGTTGCCCTTCGCAATGGCAGCGGTCAATTGTTGAACAAGCGGCCCTTTCGCATCATGCTGGCGCGCTAGGAGCGCAGGCAGAAGCTGTGCTGCATTTGGAATGCGAGAGCCTAAGTTGTAGGCATACCGCACACGTCGATCCAGCATCTCACGAGAAATCCAATCACGACTTTGCAGCGACCAGCCATTGGGCTGAGGACAATTGTGGATGGGTTGGCCCAACTCAGTCAGAGTCGTTGGCAGCCGTTCCGCCGACATTCCAGCCGTGGGTGGTTCGGCGGGTAACTGGGCACCGCTGATGCGATACGCGGTCCACAGCCAGGTCTGGGGATCGGAAAACCGCTGGTAATTTTTGCCTGCCGTCGCCACCTCGCACACCACTGCTTTGTGCAAAGCCGGCAGGCTGCCTTTGCTGGAGGTGAAAACCGAGACTAGGCGGGCAACACAGTCCGGGGCAGGGTTTTCGGAAACAAATGCCGTTGCGATCTTGCGGCATATATGCTGTGCGGTGAGTGGGTGGGCGGCAAGGTCATCTACCAACTCATGGAGCTTCGAATCCTGGCGCATGAGGGCTTTGTAGGTCTTGCCCATAAACGTCTGCGCACTTGGCTCGTGGCGGCCATAATTAAAATAAATTCCTTTGTTGAAACCTGATAGTTCCACACTCCAACCAGTGAGGATGTAGGTGACGGCGAGCACGTCTGCCTGGGAGTAACCAGAGGCCGTGGTAATGGTGAACAACTCCAGCAGTTCGCGCCCAAGATTTTCATTGATTTCGTCTTTAGTACGGTTACTGCGGCGCCAAGCAGAGTTCGGACCAGTGGACCTGTCGTTGTCAAGGTACAGCGTCATTCCAGGGTGCGTTACGGCCGCAAACAGCATGTCGCGAAAGTTGCCCCCCATGTGTGTGCGCAGCATCCGCATAAATGGGCCGACTGCTGGTGCACTGTTGTTGTTAACAGAGGGAGCCACCGTAAAGTGGTTGGTCCAAAAATGCCAGAATCTTTCAAATACCGGGGCCGGGCCATTCACCGCCATACAGCCGCGCGCAAATGTTTCCTTCCAAGCAGTAAAGTAGATGTGGGGGGCGATCTTTTCAATGTACAGGGCCTCTAGCTCAGGTCTTTGCAAGCGGCGAGAGGCTCTGAAAACCTCCTTGAGATCATCTCCAAATTGCCCCACTGCAGCGGCTGCATCCTCCGGGGTGTCTACGAGACGTAGTGTTGGCGGCAACCCCGTAACCATTGCGCCCGCCCGATCTGCATGCAGGGCGACAACAGGCACGCTGTCCAGCTGTGCTTCGGCCCAAGCGACTGCGTCCTTGGGAACCGACTCATCGGGGGCAATTCCAAATGCCACGCGTCGGGCAAAGGTGGATTTTTCCAATTCGTTCACGCTGGTGCTCCCACTTTAAGTTTTATGCAATCTACTACGGACCTATCACTGGGTCAATTGAGTTTTCCCTTGGTCCACTGGTCTTGCACGTTGACTCATCACGCTACGATTTCCCGCTGGTTCGGGGCGTTAGCTCCGCTGGTTAGAGCAGAGGACTTCTAATCCGCGAGTCGCGTCATGGTGTGCAAGCGAGAAATATGCCGCGCCTCCCTGTAAGCCGTCATTCGTGAACGGCGGGTTATGCCCCATTGAAGACGGCTATTTTGGGAAAACCCAACTACGCACTGGCCCGCTGCAAACGGTCACGCACACCGTCCCACTCCTGCCCGGCGGGCGGCGTCTCCACCCAGATCAGCTTGACCGCCTGTGCATCCAGTTCCCGCAGCACGGCAAACAGCTCCTGGGCCGCCGCCGCTGCGTTGTCCGGCATGGTGCGCAGCACGATGTGTTTGGATGGCGTTTTTAGGGCGCTGCGGGCGTAAACGGCAATCAATGGTGCCGTCAGGTCTTTGCCCAACAGGTCCAGTGCGGTCTGCAAGGCCTTGGCGTCCATCAGGCGCACGGTGGCGTTCGGTGCGTAGTGCGATTCCAGTGTCCCAGAAGCCTTGGGCGCTTGCTGGCTGTGCGCAGCCAGCTCCTCATTTGATAGCAATTTTTGACCACACGCCTGCTCGATCTGCACACTGCTGATGGAGCCCGGGCGCAGCAGCACCGGTGCGCCACGGGTGCAGTCGATGATGGTGGACTCGATGCCCAGCGTGCAGGGCCCGCCGTCCAGAATCAGCAGGTCATCGCCCAACTCGCTTTGCACATGGGCGGCAGTGGTCGGACTGACCCGGCCAAAGCGGTTGGCACTGGGCGCCGCCACGCCCCACACCACGGGCTCGCCGGGGGGTGGCTGGCGCAGCGCGGTGAGGATGGCTTGTGCTGCCGGGTGCGACGGGCAGCGCAGCCCGATGGAGGCCTGCCCGCCAGCCGCTGCGGTGCCCACGCCTGGGCGGCGCGGCAGGATCAGGGTCAGCGGCCCCGGCCAGAACGCCGACATGAGTTGCTGCGCAAACGGCGGTACCTGCCGCGCGTAGTGCGCCACACCGGACATGCCGCCATCAAATGCGGCCACATGCACGATCAGGGGGTGGTCGGCTGGGCGGCCCTTGGCGGCAAAGACCTTTGCCACCGCTTCTGCATTATCCGCATCCGCCCCCAAACCGTAAACCGTCTCGGTTGGCATGCCAATCAGGGCTCCAGCCCTTATGGAACGTGCGCAAGCAGCTATGGATTCAATAGCAAAATCAGAGCCACTGGCGGGCGTGTGGGCGGGCAGGATCATGCTGCGGTGCAGTCGGTGCGCATTCAGAATGCGTCCATGCCGAGCAAGCGGGCCGCTTCCAGTGCATTGGCGCGCACTTGCGCGACGCTGGCACCGGTGAGGGTCAGGTGGCCCATCTTGCGGCCCTTGCTGGCTTTGGCTTTGCCGTACAGGTGCAGGTGGGCGCCGGGCAGGGCCAGCACCTTGTCCCAAGGCGGCACACCGCCCTCCGGCCAGAGGTCGCCCAGCAGATTGAGCATGATGGCCGGGCTGTGCTGGCGTGGCTGGGTCAGCGGCATGCCCGCCAGGGTGCGCACTTGGAGTTCAAACTGCGACACATCGCAGGCGTCCATGCTGTAGTGGCCGCTGTTGTGCGGGCGCGGCGCCATTTCATTGACCACCAGCCCCCCCAAACCTTGGGCCGCAGGCGAAGCTTCGTCCAGCACAAAGAATTCAACGCACAACACGCCCACGTATTGCAGACCTTCCGCTATCGATTTTGCAGCTGCTTGCGCACGCTCTATAAGGGCTAGAGGCAGATTTCCTTCATAAACCTCGGTCACTGCCAGAATGCCGTCGCGGTGCAAAT
>CAJASG010000022.1 GCA_903944555.1 uncultured beta proteobacterium | reverse complement strand
TGCCCGCCCGCCCCGCGATCACACCAGTGGCGTAGCGCCCACCACAATGCCGTCTTCATCGGCATAAAGCCAATCGCCAGGGCGAACCCATACGCCTTGCACTTGCACCGCAACGCCAGCTTGACCCTCATTGCGCTTCTCGGTGGGCAAGGGCATGGCAGCCAGCGCGCGGATGCCGACAGCGTGACCGGCAAGTTCGGCAGTATCCCGCACACAACCGTCGATGACCACCCCAGCCCATCCATTGCGTGCCGCCGCTGCACCCAAGTTGCCCCCCAACAGGGCACGTCGCAATGAACCGCCACCGTCCACAACCAACACCTGCGTCACACGCCCGTGCGGCCCATCGAAAAACCCAGGCGAATCCACCGCGGCTTTGACCAAGGTATTGTCCTCAAAGCACTTCACGGTGACCACGGGACCGGCGAACTTGCGGACCTGTCCGTAGTCGGTAAAAACGGGTGGCAGCACCCGGAAATTTCCTGTGGAATCATTCTTGTGCGCATCGCAAAGGTCACAGGTCGCAAAGGCAATTTGCATCGTTGGTTACTCCTTTTATGTTCGAAGGCCTATTCTCCAATGAAAAAAACAACATTTGCCAATGAAAAAAGCACTTTCTCCCTTGGAAAGGTGCATTTTTGCCAGTAGCATCCGAGTTACCAGTGAAGAAGCTGCTTCTTGCTGGTGATTAATCAACTTCAAGAAGGACAATCAATCATGGCAACTGCGAAAAAAGCTCCAGCTAAAAAAGCTGCTCCCGCAAAAAAAGTAGCTCCCGCTAAAGCAGCAGCTCCCGCTAAAAAGGTCGCTGTCAAGGCGGTAGCGGCTAAAGCGGCTCCCGCCAAGAAGGCGGCACCAGCCAAAAAAGCAGCGCCCGCTAAAGCAGCAGCTCCAGCTAAAAAAGCAGCAGTCAAGGCCCCCGCTAAAAAGCGCACCGTGAACGCCGCGTTCATGAAGGCTCTGACTCCTAGCGCCGCTTTGGCCGCAGTTGTCGGTGCAACCCCCCTGCCACGCACTGAAGTGGTGAGCAAGCTGTGGACTTACATCAAAGCCAACAAGCTGCAAGACGCAGTGAACAAGCGCATGATCAATGCCGATGCCAAACTGAAGGAAATCTTCGGCAAAGTGCAAGTTTCCATGTTTGAGATGGCTGGCCTGATCGGCAAGCACCTCAAATAAGAGAATTGCTCAGGCAAAAAATGGGACCGGTTCAGCCGGTCCTTTTTTTTTGCCATGGACCCGTTAAACTTTCGCACAAACTGCACCGCCCTGGTGCGCATCGCACCTCCTCTTCCCCCTATTTGGCCCACACCCATGTTTCGCTTCATTTTTACGCGACTCAGCCTGATCATTCCGACCTTTTTCGGCATGACGCTGTTGGCTTTCTTCCTGATCCGCATGGTGCCAGGGGATCCCATTGAAACCTTGGCCGGCGAGCGTGGCATCGACGAAGTGCGACACGCCGCGCTGCTCAAGGAGTACGGGCTCGATAAGCCGGTGATGGTGCAATACGGCATCTATATCAGCAAGGTGCTGCAAGGTGATCTGGGTAAGTCGGTTATCACCCAAACCGCTGTGCTGGATGAGTTTGCAGCGCTATTTCCCGCCACGATCGAACTGGCAATGTGTGCCATTGTGTTTGCGCTTTTGCTTGGCATACCTGCGGGAATTCTGGCTGCAGTCAAACGCAATTCTTTTTTGGACCACGGCGTCATGGGCGTATCCCTCGCTGGGTACTCCATGCCGATATTCTGGTGGGGATTGCTGCTGATTTTGCTGTTCTCGGTGCAGCTGGACCTGACCCCGGTCTCAGGGCGCATCGCGGTGCAGTACTTCATAGAGCCCACGACCGGATTTCTATTGATTGACACCTTGTTGTCAGACGAAAAAGGAGCCTTTTGGTCAGCGGTATCGCACCTTATTTTGCCCACCATTGTGCTGGGCACCAACCCACTGGCAGTGATTGCACGCATGACCCGCTCCGCCATGCTGGAAGTGCTGGGCGAAGACTACATTCGCACCGCAAGGGCCAAGGGGCTTTCCAATTTTCGGGTGGTAGCGGTCCATGCGCTGCGCAACGCACTGATCCCGGTAATCACCGTGATTGGCTTGCAGGTTGGCGTGCTGTTTACGGGTGCCATCCTGACCGAAACCATTTTTTCTTGGCCAGGCGTCGGGAAATGGCTGATTGAAGCCATCAGCCGACGTGACTACCCGGTGCTGCAAGGCGGCATGCTACTGCTGGGTGCCGTGGTCATGGCCGTCAACCTGCTGGTCGATCTGGCCTACGGCATCATCAACCCACGGATCAGGCACCAAAAATGAACAATGCAGTTTCTCTGGATGGCGCAGCGCTGGCCAGCCCCGTGCACCCGTTACGTGAATTCTGGCGCTATTTCAGTGCCAACAAAGGTGCCGTCGCCGGTTTGCTGATCGTATTGACGGTGCTGCTGCTGGCCGCCTTTGCCCCCTTCATCGCACCTTATGCACCGGACCTGACCGATACCAGCGTGTTTCTGGTGCCACCGGCCTGGCAAAACGGCGGCACATGGGCCCACCCACTGGGAACCGATGCCATTGGGCGCGATATTCTTTCGCGCCTGATTTATGGTGCGCGGCTTTCGCTGTTGATTGGCATCGCAGTGGTGACCCTTTCGGTCATTCTGGGCACCGTGTTGGGCTTGCTGGCAGGCTACTTCCGCGGAATCTTTGAGATCGCCATTATGCGGATCATGGACATCATCCTGACCCAGCCGAGCGTGTTGCTGGCGATTGTGATCGTGGC
>CAJASG010000021.1 GCA_903944555.1 uncultured beta proteobacterium | reverse complement strand
GCCAGAAAATTTTCGAATTAATGAGATCGTGCAGACCTTGGTTGATAAAGGTATTGAGGTCGATGTGTTGACCGGCAAACCCAATTACCCTGAGGGAGTTTTCTTTCCCGGCTACACGGCGTGGGGTTGTATGAAGCAAAAGCTTCTTGGTGCGACGGTTTACCGAGTGCCCATAATTGCGCGAGGAGCACGTAGCGCAATGCGGCTGGCTTTGAATTATTTGTCGTTTGTCATGTCAGGGCTGTTGTATGGGCCGTGGTTACTGAGGCGTAAAAAATACGACGCTGTTTTCGTGTACGGGGTGTCGCCCATTCTGCAAGCTATCCCGGCCCTTCTTATTGGACGGCTCAAGGGAGCCCGTGTGACGGTTTGGGTGCAAGACTTGTGGCCTGAAAGTTTGGAGGCTACGGGTTACATTCAAAATAAAATCATGCTTCGCTGGGTGGAGCACTTAGTTCGTTTCATCTATAGTCACACCGACTTATTATTGGTTCAATCGAGAGGGTTTAAGGCAAGGGTGGCCGTGCTGGCGCCTGGAAAGCCCGTGGTCTATTTCCCCAATTCGGTGGAGTCCATTTTTTATGACCCGCCTAGCGTGTCCTTGCCGACAATAAGTGCGTTGAATGATGGTTTTGCTGTGGTGTTCGCGGGCAATGTGGGGGTTGGGCAAGCCGTTGAAGTAATTGTTGACGCGGCTATTCTGTTAAGAGGTTACCCGAATATTCGCTTCGTCGTGTTTGGTCAAGGTAGTCGTTGGGATTGGATGTGCGATCAAGTTCGGCAGCACGGACTAACCAATCTACATTTACCTGGGCGGTATCCAATGGAAACAATGCCAGGCTTGATGGCGAAAGCCTCTGCTCTGCTGGTTAGTCTGGCAGACCAACCGATCTTCGCGGCTACGGTTCCCAACAAGGTGCAAGCCTATATGGCCGCGGGCCGGCCCATTCTGGCGTGCCTGAATGGTGAGGGCGCTCGTTTGGTCGACGATGCCAAAGCGGGCATCACCGTCCCTGCGGAGGATGCGCAAGGTTTGGCTGATGCCGTGTTACGCCTGTACGAAATGCCGCCAGAGGAGCGGGAGGCAATGGGTGCGAACGGACGCCGCTATTTTAAAGAGCACTTCGACCATGATCGGTTGACGGATGAGTTAATAGCGCATCTTTCTGTGCCACCGGGTGAACGATCTGCATAAGTGGGCATTCAATCTGGCAGGGTATTTTTTTAGATAAAGTGTTTTTACATATGTTTAGCAACAAAATATTGATGATCACAGGAGGCACGGGCTCCTTTGGTAACGCCGTTTTAAAACGTTTTTTGAATACAAAAATCCGTGAAATTCGGATACTGAGTCGTGACGAAAAGAAGCAAGACGATATGCGCAAGCGTTACGCGCATCCAAAGTTAAAGTTTTATATTGGAGACGTGCGCGACCACCGGAGTGTGGCGTCGGCTATGCGTGGTGTCGACTATTGCTTTCACGCTGCCGCACTTAAGCAAGTTCCATCCTGCGAGTTTCACCCCATGGAGGCGGTCCGTACCAACGTGCTTGGTACAGAAAACGTGCTCGCGGAAGCAATCGCTGCAGGGGTCAAGAGAGTGGTGTGCTTAAGCACGGATAAGGCGGTGTACCCAATCAATGCGATGGGTATTTCTAAGGCCATGATGGAAAAAGTGATGGTGGCCGCGAGCCGAAACCTGGAAGGAACTTCTACAACGATTTGCGGCACACGCTACGGCAACGTGATGGCATCAAGGGGGTCTGTCATTCCGTTGTTTGTTGAACAAGTGCTAGCCAATAAGCCAATCACGGTGACCGATCCGTCTATGACGCGATTCATGATGACGCTGGATGACGCGGTGGAGCTTGTCTTGTACGCTTTTGAACACGGTAACAATGGGGATATTTTTGTACAAAAAGCGCCCGGAGCAACCGTGTCAGTGCTCACCCAAGCCATTCTCGGGTTAATGGGGTGCCCCGCGCATGATGTGCGTGAAATCGGAGCGCGGCATGGCGAAAAATTGTATGAGTCGTTGCTAAGCCGTGAGGAGCGCGCTTGTGCGCAAGATTTGGGGGATTACTACCGTATTCCGCCAGACGGACGAGATTTGAATTACGAAAAATTTGTGGAGCAGGGTGAACAACGCCTAACCCAGGCGCTTCATGCAGAAGAATACACATCACATAACACACACCGTCTCGATGTAGAAGGCATGAAGGCGTTATTGCTAAAGCTGGACTTTATGCAAAGTATTGCGAATGGTCTTCCTGCTGTTGCGGAGGACTGAATCCTTATGAACATTGTCATCACCGGTGCCGATGGTTTTATTGGTCAAAATTTGAAGGTTCGATTGGCTGAACTGGGATACACCAACACGTTCGGTATAGCCCGCAGCACCACGCCCGATGAGTTTCAACGGGCCCTATCCGATGCGGATTTTGTATTTCATCTTGCCGGCGTAAATCGTACCAAAGATCCCGCAGATTTTATTGATGGTAACGCAACCCTCACGCAGGACCTGTCCGCCGCGCTCGCAAAGACAGGCCGGAAAATACCGGTTGTGCTTGCATCCTCCGCTCAAGCTGGGCTGGACAACCCCTACGGCAAAAGTAAGCTTGCTGCAGAAGCGGCCTTGCAACGATATGCACTTGATACCGGTGCTCCGGTCTACTTGTTTCGATTGGTCAATGTATTCGGTAAATGGTGTCGACCCAACTACAACTCTGCGGTGGCAACTTTTTGCCACAATATGACAAGAGGGGTGCCCATTACCGTTCATGATCCCGCCGCGCCATTGACGCTGGTGTACGTGGATGATGTTGTTGATGCTTTTGCAAGGTTGTTGTCTGATCCGACCCCTGCCAGTGGGTTTGCTGACATTTTTCCTACATACGCCACAACGGTTGGCGAGGTGGTCGATACGCTACGCACGTTTGCAGAAAGCCGTGCAACGCTGCTCTCTCCGCGTGTCGGTATCGGTATGGTTGGGGCGCTCTACAGTACCTATATCAGTTACCTTCCGCCAGTTGCTTTTTCATATGGTATTCCGTTGCACCAAGATGCGCGTGGCGAGTTTGCGGAGATGTTAAAAACACCGGATTGCGGGCAATTTTCCTATTTCACGGCACACCCGGGCATTACGCGTGGTGAACACTATCACCACAGCAAGACTGAAAAGTTTTTGGTTGTCAAAGGTACCGCTCATTTTGGGTTTCGCCAAATTGTCACGGGGGAAACGCATGAGTTGGTGGTTCGTGGCGGTGAGGCACGCATTGTGGAAACTGTGCCTGGGTGGGTGCATAACATCACAAACATCGGAGACGATGAACTGATTGTGATGCTTTGGGCCAATACGATTTTTGATCCGCAAAAGCCCGACACAGTAGCACTGAAAGTCATTCAATGAAAAAGCTGAAAGTCATGACGGTGGTGGGCACAAGACCCGAAATTATTCGTCTCTCTCGCGTACTGGCTCTGTTAGACGCGCATTGCGAACATGTACTGGTCCATACCGGTCAAAACTATGACTATGAGTTGAATCAGGTGTTTTTTGACGACTTGGCAATTCGGAAGCCCGATCATTTTTTGAATAGTGCAACGGGTAGCAGTGGCGCTGCACATACCATTGGTAATTTAATTATCGCGGTGGACCAAGTGCTGGCTGATGTGCAACCCGAGGCCATGCTGGTACTTGGGGACACGAACAGTTGCTTGGCGG
>CAJASG010000020.1 GCA_903944555.1 uncultured beta proteobacterium | reverse complement strand
GCGTATGTTTCGGCATACACCGCCGCCAAACACGGTGTTCTTGGCCTGACCCGCGCGCTGGCGCTGGAGTTGGCAACCAAGGGCATCACGGTCAACGCTGTTTGCCCGGGTTATACCGAAACCGACATCGTCAAGGACGCAGTTGCCAACATCATTGCCAAAACCGGTCGCACCGAACAGGAAGCCCGCGCTGAACTGGCCAAGGGCAATCCGATGAAGCGGATGGTTCAACCTGATGAAGTCGCCGACACGGTGGCCTGGCTCGTCGGGACTGGCGCGTCCAGCATCACCGGCCAGGCTATCGCCGTGTGCGGTGGCGAGGTTATGCACTAGGTTGCGGCCATGATCACTATCATTTCAATAGCTGTCTACGCATATTTCAAAAGGGTCAGAGGCTTAAATGACTAAAAAATTGTCCTCCCGAAAGGATGCCAGCGTGGACACACTCCATGCTGCAGATGGCTTGGGCTTTGAAGCCCGCAGCGCGACGGGCGACCATGCGGCTCTCAAATTGTGGTTGCGCATGCTGGCCTGCACCACACAGGTGGAGGGTGAAATCCGCCGCCGCCTGCGCCTGCGCTTTGACACCAGCCTGCCCCGTTTCGATTACCTGGCGCAGCTGTACCGGGAGTCCGACGGGTTGCGCATGAAAGACCTCTCCAGCCACTTGATGGTGAGCGGGGCCAATGTCACAGCGATCACGGATGAGTTGGAGCGTGATGGTTTTGTCGTGCGGTCCAGCAGTCCAACCGACCGGCGTTCCTGGATATTGAATATGACGCCCAGAGGCCGTGAACAGTTCGAGGCGATGGCCAAGGAGCACGAGCAATGGGTGTTGGAGCTGTTTGCTTGCCTTGATGCCCCCACGCTGGCACAGATGTACCGGCAACTCGGTGGTTTGCGCGTTCACGTTCTGAATTCGCAGTCTGAGGCTTTGCCGCCGTCCACCACAAATTGAAACCAGGATTGATCACCATGCATACCCACATTTCCACCTCTATCGATCCAGCACTGTTGGCGGGCAACCGCAAACCCATGGCCGCCTACCAGGCCACGCATTTCCAGTGGGACTGCGCGGGTGGTGTGGCCACCATCACGCTCAACCGCCCGGAGCGCAAGAACCCGCTCACCTTCGCGTCCTACGCCGAGTTGCGTGACCTGTTTGGCCAATTGAAATACGCCAGCGATGTCCATGTTGTGGTTGTCGTCGGTGCGGGCAACAATTTTTGCTCCGGCGGGGACGTGCATGAAATCATTGGCCCGCTGGTGCAATTGGCCGCACCCGAGTTGCTGATGTTTACCCGCATGACGGGTGACTTGGTCAAGAACATGCGTGCCTGCCCGCAGCCCATCATTGCCGCCATCGATGGCATTTGTGCTGGTGCAGGCGCCATTACCGCCATGGCATCTGATTTGCGCATTGGTACGGCACGCAGCAAGACCGCTTTCCTGTTCAACCGCGTCGGGCTGGCGGGGTGCGACATGGGTGCCTGCGCCATATTGCCGCGCATCATCGGCCAGGGCCGTGCCAGTGACTGGTTGTACAGCGGCCGATCCGTGGGCGGAGAAGAAGCTGAGCGGGCCGGATTCCTCAACCGCCTGAGCGCACCAGAGAATTTGCTGGCCGATGCACAAGCCTGGGCCAGCGACATCGCCGCCGGCCCTACGTTCGCCAACGGCATTACCAAAACCATGTTGCACCAAGAGTGGAGCATGACGATAGAGCAGGCCATTGAAGCCGAAGCGCAGGCGCAGGCGCTGTGCATGCTGACCGAAGACTTCCGCCGGGCCTACAACGCATTTGTTGCCAAGCAAAAACCTGTATTTCAGGGCAACTGAGGACTTTGCACTATGAGTGATACCCAATACCTGAAGTGGCCCTTTTTTGAGCCACACCATGCAGAGCTTGCCAAATCCCTGGACGCCTGGTGTTTAGACAATATCGGGCATGCGCACAGCCCTGATGTGGATGCCGAGTGCATCGCATTGGTACGCCAGTTGGGTGCCGGTGGCTGGCTGCGCCACGCGGTGGGTGGCACCGAATACGGTGGCGTGCGCGAAAACATGGACACCCGCAGTATTTGCCTGATCCGCGAGACACTGGCGCGCCATAGCGGG
>CAJASG010000019.1 GCA_903944555.1 uncultured beta proteobacterium | reverse complement strand
TTATCCAATAGAAAAAACTCTTTTGATTTCAATGACTTGCAAATGCCGGAATAGATCTGGCACAGATGATGCCTATTCGTGATGCGCCGGGTGTCATGCCTTGCTAAGTTAGTAATCGAACCTCATCCTTCAAGGAGAAAATCATGAAATTGAAACTTCTGTCAATCGCTCTTGGCGCTGCTATTAGCGTGAGTGCAATGGCTGCGCCAGTGGCATTACCTCAGGGTCCATTGTTTTTCCAATTCACCAATCTTGAGCAAACTGCACTTGGTGTTGACGCAAATGGAGCTCCCCTTAATAACACCGCAAGTTGCGTTGGTTGCAGCGGGCCTGAGGGGAATTGGGGTGTCGCGCAAGTAAGCGTGATGCGCGCTGGGAAACCCACCCCTTCGGGGTCGGTTGCGGGTCAGTTGGGGAACGACATCGATAGCAAGGGGACCGCCCCGTTCTTCGCGGATCAATTATTTCCAACATTGGGTGGGCAGGTAACCGCGATGTTCCATGGTGCAGTGCAGACCGGGGTAAGTACGGTGGCTAATGTGAGCAGTCTGAAATCGACGGGCGGATTTATTGATTTCTACTGGGATGACCCAACGTTGGCAAACACCATTATCACGATTGGATCACTGACATCGGCTGGACGCACTGCTAACGATTCGTTTACCGGCGTAACCGACGGAACTTTCCTGGGCCGTTTGGCATTTGCGAGCGGGATAGACCCCACTGACAGCACCACGTTCATTCAGGGAACCATTGATGCAACTTTGGTTGGAGCGTCCGGCTCTGCTGATTCATACGCCAATGTATATGACATTTCCGGAGACGGCGTTATCGATGGCGCTGATGGTGCTTGGGCTGCGTTACTCAATACCGATTGGTTTGGAACGGCTTTTGGTACCCGCGACATTCGTTTCAGCAACAAGATTGACAACAATACCGACTGGGATTCAGCCACCGTCGCAACTGACGGTGTGTATGGACAAACCAGTAATGACCCTGGCCGCGGTTTTGTACCCGAACCAGCGAGTTTGGCATTGGTTGGTCTTGGGTTGGTTGGCATTGGCGCATCACGTCGCCGTCGCAACTCTTAAGCGACTATGCTGCGGTGAAACAGCCTCTTTAGAGGCTGTTTCACTTTCTCCCATGAACCGGTGTTAACTCCCTTCGTTGTCATGATCAAACACCTACGCCTTTTAGTTCAGGTGCCGGCAACTCTCGCAATCATCGCCTGGGTTCCGAGCAACTGGGGAAAACTGGCAGCGTTACTCGTACTATGGGTCTTAACATTTCGGAAACTAAGCAAGCAAGAAATTGTCTTCTTCGTAGCGGTTTGCATGTTCTTTACGGCAATGAATGCGGCATCGCTCCAGCAGGGAATTTTTGTATTTACCAACCCTGATATTCTGGGAATGCCGGTGTACGAGATATTCATGTGGGGAGGGTATCTTTTACACCTCAAAAGACTGTTCGAAGGTCCTGCGCCCGAAAGCAATCGAACAATCGTATGGGCTCTCGCCTTTCTATATGCAGCCTCCTTCGCAGGTATCCCAGACGCCAACACCTTATTGGCAATCACAAGTGCGTTG
>CAJASG010000018.1 GCA_903944555.1 uncultured beta proteobacterium | reverse complement strand
TGGGCTGGAATGGCGAGCGTTCCAAAAAACTGGGCGCCAGCGTCTTGCAGCCTTTGCTGGCGGTGCTTTGATGACGGGCGCGCACGCCTACGAGTCACTTACCCCCGATGTGGTGATGGACGCGCTGGCCAGCGTGGGCCTGTATGGCGATGGGCGCCAACTTGCCCTGAGTTCGTATGAAAACCGGGTGTACCAGTTGCATCTGGAAGACGGCCCGGCCGTGGTGGCCAAGTTCTACCGCCCCGAACGCTGGAGTGAAGCGCAGATTCTGGAAGAGCATGCCTTTGCCGCCGAACTGATGGCCGCCGAGATCCCGGTGGTCGGGCCACTCACGCTCAACGGCACCACGCTCAACCATTTTGGCGGCTTTGCCTTCAGCGTCAGCCCTAGCCGCGGCGGGCGCCCACCCGAGCTGGACGACCCCGATGTGCTGGAGTGGATTGGTCGTTTTCTGGCACGTATCCACACCGTGGGGGCCGCCAAACCCTTTGTGCACCGTCCGGCGCTGGACCTGCAAACCTTTGGTGTCGACTCGCGGGAATGGCTGCTGAAGCACGACAAGGTGCCGCTGGACGTGCAGTCGGCGTGGGAGAAAGCATCGCTATCCGCTATTGATTTAATAGCTGGTTACGCATGTTTGGCGGGGGCTAGAGGCCCAAAAGGCTCTGAATCTGAACCCCTCAAGATTTTGCGACTGCATGGTGACTGCCACCCGGGCAATATTCTGTGGACGCCCCTGGATGCGGCTGCCAGCGCGGGGCCTGGCCCGCACTTTGTCGACTTGGACGATGCCCGCAGCGGACCGGCGGTGCAAGACCTGTGGATGCTGCTCAGCGGCGACCGCCAGCAGCGCCAGCGCCAACTGGGCGCGCTGGTGGATGGCTACGAGCAATTTCGCGAGTTCGACCGGCGCGAACTTGCGCTGATTGAGCCGCTGCGTACACTGCGCCTGATCCACTACAGCGCCTGGCTGGCCCGGCGCTGGGAAGACCCGGCCTTTCCCATCAACTTCCCGTGGTTTGGCTCCAGCGACTACTGGCAGGGGCAAGTCCAGATGCTGGAAGAGCAGATGGAAGCCATGCAGGAAGACCCGCTGGTAGTCTGAACTGGGTGCCAACTTCGGTACGGACCGGCCGTTGACCGGCACACCTCTGCGTTGATTTCTCGCAACACGCTGTGGCGCCTATGGGCGCACATTGGGGCTGTGTCCGGCACATTAAGTCCCGGTGATGCCAACGATTTTGAGGTGCTCCATGGCAAGTAAATCCCCCAACAATTTGGACTCTCAAGACTCCGCCACCGAAGCTGATCTTTGCCCTCCGCGGGAAGACTCTAGGGAAGATGCGATCCGCAGGGGCGCCTATGCACTGTATGAGGCACGCAAAGGCGTGGGTGGCTCTGAGGAGGAGGACTGGCTTCAGGCGGAGGCGCTGCTGCTACAGATCGCGAATCACGGCGTCTGACCGGATTGGGAGACCCCATGCAGTTGATCCGCGGACTTCCCGTCATTCTGGCCGCGCTGTTTCTATTCAGTGGTGCCGCCGTTGCGAAGACCCAGCCAGACGACTTCGGCAAACGTGAATTCGAGGCCCATTGTGCAAGCTGCCACGGCACTACCGGCCGCGGAGTGGATCACTCAGACAAGCTATTGCGCGGGAAGCTTCCCCCTGATCTCAGGATGCTCCGAAAAAACAATGCGGGAATCTTCCCTATCAACCGCGTGTACGAATCCATTACGGGGGTCAATATTGCGGGACATGGCTCGCGCGACATGCCGATTTGGAGTGATGAGTACCTCAATAAGGCCCAAAAAAACGCGTACGACACCGAGACGTGGGTCAGAATCCGCATCCTCGCATTGATTGAATACATAGAGCGATTGCAGAGATAAACATTCCCGCCCACCGTCGCCATCAAGACGTATCCAAGGTCTTGGCGTGCAGCCCCTCGGTGGAGTTGGATAGCCGTTTTGCTCAAGGCGCACCGCCAATCCAAATATCTGCGCGCACTTTGTCGGTCGGCGTAAGATCAAGTTCATCTTTCCAACGGAGCGATAGCATGAAAAAATTTGCGGTAATTCTTGTGAGTTTGTTAGCTATGCCTGCGGTTTATGCGGGCCCCTTCATGAAGCCTGGCTTGTGGGAAGTGCATCTGGGCAAACAAGTCATGGACGGCAAAGACATGGCACCCCAAATGGCGGCGGCCCAAGCCATGCTGCAAGAGCAGATGGCCAAAATGTCGCCCGCTCAACGCAAGCAGATGGAGCAAATGATGGGCGGCCAGACGATGTCCGGCGCGGGTGGGCAGCGGATTTGCATCAGTCCAGAGATGGCCGCGCAAGACAAGCCCATGATGCCTCCTGAAGCAAAGTGCGAGCCCAGCAAGTTCGAGCGCAGCGGCAACACGCTCACCTTTGAGCTCAACTGCAACGCCGACGGGCGCACCATCGCTGGGCGGGGGACGAGTGTGACCAGTGGGGACCTCGTTACGTCCAACATGGACATGACCACGACCGATGCCCGTGGCCGCCATACGATGCAAAGTGAATCGCAGATGAAATACCTGGGCGCCGATTGCCAAGGCGTCAAGCCAGTCGAGCAGCTGATGAAGAGCATGCAAGTCAGACCGAAGCAATAGCTTCAGCCCACCGGAATGCGCGCGCGAACACCTCAGCTTTTCGCAAGCCTTCTTCCCCTATAGTTTCCACTGGGGCACACCGCTCCTTGTCATCCGTTTGGGAACATCGCCTCATGAAAAAAATCAACAGCCTGCTGGTTGCTAACCGCAGCGAAATCGCCATCCGTGTGCTGCGCGCCGCCTCCGAGATGGGCATTCGCACAGTGGCGATTTTCTCCAACGAAGACCGCTTTGCCCTGCACCGTTTCAAGGCCGACGAGTCCTATCTGGTCGGTGCCGGCAAGAAGCCGATTCAGGCCTACCTGGATATTGACGACATCATTCGCATTGCCAAAGAGGCCGGGGTGGACGCGATTCACCCCGGCTACGGTTTCTTGTCCGAAAACCCGGACTTCGCCGACGCCTGCGCTGCTGCTGGCATTGCCTTTGTTGGCCCCAAGGGCGACGTGATGCGCACGCTGGGCAACAAGGTGGCTGCCCGCGCGGTGGCCATTGCCGCTGGTGTGCCAGTGGTGCCCGCCACCGGTGCCTTGCCGGATGACATTGAAGGTGCCAAAGCGATGGCTTTAACGGTGGGTTACCCGCTGATGCTCAAGGCCAGCTGGGGTGGCGGCGGACGTGGGATGCGCGTGATCGAGACCGAAGCCGACCTGGCCCCCATGATGGAGGTGGCCAAGCGCGAGGCGCTGGCGGCCTTTGGCAATGACGAGGTGTATCTGGAGAAGCTGGTGCGCCGAGCGCGCCACGTCGAGGTGCAGGTGCTGGGCGACCGCCATGGCAATCTGGTGCACCTGTTTGAGCGGGATTGCTCGGTGCAGCGACGCAACCAGAAGGTGGTGGAGCGTGCACCCGCGCCCTATATGATCGATGCGACCCGCCAAGAGTTGTGCGAGTCTGCCCTGCGCCTGGCACGTGCCGCCCACTACAGCCATGCGGGTACGGTGGAGTATTTGTTTGATGTAGACAACGGCAAGTACTACTTTATTGAGGTCAATCCGCGCATTCAGGTCGAGCACACCGTCACTGAGCAGGTCACCGGCGTCGACATCGTTAAGGCACAAATCCGTGTCACCGAGGGCGCGCGCGTGGGGGACGACGACTCGTTCATCCCGCTGCAAAAGGACATCACCTTGCGCGGCCACGCCCTGCAATGCCGTGTCACCACCGAAGACCCGGAAAACAATTTCACCCCCGACTACGGCAAGATTGCGGTCTACCGCAGCGCCGCCGGTTTTGGCATCCGGCTGGATGCCGGCACGGCTTATGCCGGCGCTGTCATCACCCCGTATTACGACTCTCTTTTGGTCAAGGTCACGGCCTGGGGTCACACGCCCGATGAGGCGGCGGCCCGCATGGACCGGGCCCTGCGCGAGTTCCGGGTGCGCGGGTTGGCGACCAATCTGCAGTTCCTGGAAAACGTCATTGCGCACCCCTTGTTTCGCTCAGGCGAGTGCACCACCCGTTTTATCGACACCACGCCGGAGCTGTACCAGTTTCAGAAGCGGCGTGACCGCGCGACCCGTCTGCTCAAGTTCCTGGGCGAGGTGGCCATCAATGGCAACCCCGAAATGAAAGGGCGTGTGCTGCCCAAGCTGCCGCTCTCCACCCCGATCAAGCCGGTGATTGATCTGGGCGCGCCCGTCCCCAAAGGCACGCGTGACCGGCTCAAGGAGTTGGGGCCCAAGCAGTTTGCACAGTGGATGAAAGACCAACCGCAGGTGCTGTTGACCGACACCACCATGCGCGACGCGCACCAGTCGCTGTTTGCCACGCGCATGCGCTCCAACGACATGGTCGAGATTGCGCCGCACTACGCCCGCATGTTGCCGCAGCTGTTCTCCATGGAGTGCTGGGGTGGCGCCACCTTTGACGTGGCGCTGCGCTTCTTAAAAGAAGACCCGTGGGAACGCCTGGCACGCCTGCGCGAGGCCACGCCCAACATCCTGTTCCAGATGTTGCTGCGCGCCTCCAACGCGGTCGGCTACACCAACTACTCCGACAACGTGGTGCGCTACTTTGTGCAGCAGGCGGCCAAAAACGGGGTCGACGTGTTCCGTGTGTTTGACTCGCTGAACTGGGTGGACAACATGCGTGTGGCGATGGATGCCGTGATTGAGAGCGGTGCCCTGTGCGAAGGCACCCTGTGCTACACCGGCGATCTGTTCGATGCCAAGCGCAGCAAATACGACCTGAAATACTACGTCGGCCTGGCCA
>CAJASG010000017.1 GCA_903944555.1 uncultured beta proteobacterium | reverse complement strand
GGCCACGGTCTTGGTCAGGCTGCCCAGCGCAAAGCCGTTGACGTGGCTGCCAGGGGCCAGGGTGAACGGGCCGTTGCCGTCGTCAGGCGCGGTGATGGTCACGGTGTAGGTCTGGCCCACACGCAGTGCGCTGTTGGGCAGCGTTACGCCGCTGATGCTGGGGGCGGTGTGATCCACCGTGGCGGCGGTGCCGGTTTTGGCGGCGGCCAGCGGGCCGCTGCTGGCATCCAGAATGCTGCCGTTGTTGAGCAAATCGAGTCGCACCGTGCCGTCGCCGGTGATGCCGGTGATGGGCACCGTCCAGCTCAGGCCACCATTGGCGGTGGTGGGTGTGCCAATGGTGCCGGCACCGCTGCCGGTGGTGGTCAGGGTGAAGTCGGCAGCATCCACACCGGTCACGGCGGCGCTGAAGGTTACCGTGTAGTTCAGGCTGGTGCCGTTGGTCAGCGTGGCCGCCGGGGTGATGCTGCTGGCGGTGGGGCCCGGAACAAAAATGCCGCCGCTTGGGTTGAGCAGCGCGGTATAGCGGCCAAAGCCAGAGGTCAGGTTGCTGACACCGGGGCCGGGGTCAAAATCGGTGGTGCCCCCCATGAAATATCCCGAAAACAACACCTGCCCGGTGCTGCCAAACTCCAGCGCCGCGACCTGAAGGTTGTTGAAGCCATAACCCCACTGCCAGGTGCCGCTGTTGTCAAGCTTCTCCACCACGCCAAAGTCGGCCGTGCCGCTGTAGCTGTGGCCGGGTGAGGTGATGGTGTTGTTGCCCGAAATGCCCACATACACATTGCCCGAGTCGTCCATCGCCAGCCGGGGGGCGCTGGAAGCGGTGTAGTCGCGCGCCCACTGGCCAACGCCCGTGCTGCTGATCTTGACCAAGCTGTATGCACCAATGGTTTGGCCAGCAAAGGTGCCGCCACCGGTTTTCATCAACCCAACAAACAGGTTGCCACTGCTGTCGGTCTCCAGCCCGTAAATCGTCCCACTCGCACCGATTTGTGTGGCTGCCAGGGTTGCGCTACCGCCGGTATCGTAAGTACGCAAATACACGGGGTTGGCTTCTTTGTAGATAACGCTGGCCACCCCACCCGGCGTGACCGACAGACCCTGGGCGTTAATAGTGTTGCCCGTCGAGACATCCCACACATTGGCCCACGTCTTGTTGCCGTTGGTGTCGAGTTTGGCGAGAAAGTAACTCTCGTTGCTCGATGTGTAACTGCTGCCCAGCAAGGTATTGGCGTAGGTATTGCCCACAGCCATGCCACCCAACCAATACACGTTGCCGCTGGTGTCCACGTCCACGAAGGATGGCGAGCTGCTTTCGTAGCTGGATGCCTGCTTGAGCCACTGCGCGTTGCCATTGGCATCGAGCTTGATCAGCACGTTGTTGGGCAGCGAACTGCCACCAAAGCCTGCGGGCTTGGGGATGCTGTAGGTTTGCCCGCCCACGGTGAGGGTGGTGCCGGTATCTACGCTGCCGGTGATGTAAATGTTGCCAGCGCTGTCGGTGGCGATGGCACCGTTGGATATGGCATTAAAAGCGTTGGTGGCCCCTGCGATGGTGAAGGTTTTGCTCCACTGCGTGACACCTTTGGCATCTATTTTGGTGATGGCATCACCACCGCTGCCGTTGTTGGTGTTGAAAATGATGACGTTGCCCGCACCGTCCAGACCGGACGAGGCCCCGCCCACGTTTAGCGGGAACCCCAGGGTTTGAAGCCACTGCGCCTGCGCACTGGCATCCACCGCCACGCCGGTTTCCAGCGGGCCGGTGGCGGCTTCCAGCACCCAGTCGCCACCCAGCACGGTGGCCCCGGTGGCGTTGGTGCTGGCCGCCACATCGGCCCCGGTGGCGCTGGCCAGGGCGCTGACAAAGGCTTGGCCTGCATCGCCTGCGGCCACGTCGCAGCCGTAAATCAGCAAGTCGGCCTGTTCGCTCAAGGCGGCCTGAATGGTTTGCAGGGCGCTGGCGTTGGTGGGCTCAGTCAGCGACGCGGTGGTCAGCGCGCCGCTGCTCAGGCTCAAGCTGCCCGCACTGCCGTGGCTGATGAGGTGAATGGCATCGACACCGCTCTGGCCTTGCAGGGCGCTGGCGATTTGCTGCAGGGCGGGTGTGTTCGCGTCGAGGAACACCACTGGAACGTCCGGTGCGATGCCTGCCAGCAGGGTGGCGGCGTTGGCGACATTTGAGTCGATAAAAACGATTTGACGTGTGGAGTTGCGTGTCATGGCCGGTCCCAATCTGTTGTAAAAAACACGTCCGCGCAAAAGGGTGCAGCGCGTGTTGTTTTGGACTCTAAAAAGGAACTTCGTTTAGCCGGTATCACATGCGGGGCGATAACTATCGCTTGCGGAACTATTTGCACGGGCTTTGCGCTAACCCCATGCCATTGCGTTCAAAATTGCAACCGTGACCAGCCTTGAGACCGCCCCGCTTTCGATAGTTGAGCCCGTGCATTCGACCGACATCCTGTTGGTGGATGACTCGCTGACCGACCTGCGCCTGCTGATGGACATGCTGATGGCGCGCAAGGTGCGGGTGAGCGTCGCGTTTGATGGCAAAGCGGGCTACCAGCAGGCCGT
>CAJASG010000016.1 GCA_903944555.1 uncultured beta proteobacterium | reverse complement strand
GTGGCGATGCTGGTGATTGAAACCGCGTTTAGCAACCGTGAAAAAGACCTGGCCAAGCGCAGTTTGCACTTGTCGCCTACGGTGCTTGCCAACGAGTTGGATTGCATCGCCAAGGGTAAAAACTACCCGATTTACATCACCCACACCAAGCCCGCCGAGACCGAGCAAATCATGGATGAGGTTCAGCGCTTTGACCAAACCCAACCGTTTGGCCCCAATGTGACCCACGATATTCGTTGGCTTCGCGCAGGGCAGGAGTTTGAAATATGAACGCAGCAGCGCCTTCGGTCGTTCCAGAAAATGCGTCGGAAAACGCTTTTTTTGAATCGCAAAAACTACCGTCCAAAAAACGGGGTGTGACGTTTGAGGCGTTGTTCTATCGCCAGCTGCAGCAGGTTACCGCGCGCATACATGACACCGAAAATCTGGAACAGATCATGCTGGAGGCCAGCCAAGACATCTGTAAGCTCCTGAATGCCGACCGATTGACGCTTTACGCAGTCAATGAAGACCACTCCGCGATTGTTTCCAAAATCAAGACCGGCTTGAACAGCACCAGCGATCTAAAGCTGCCCATTTCTCCCCAAAGTATTGCCGGCTATGCGGCATTTAGCAAAACCTCATTGAATTTGCCTGACGTGTATGACGAGGAGGCTTTGCGCAAAATCCATCCTTCTTTGACGTTTTTGCAGCAGGTTGACAAGCGTTCGGGTTACCGCACGCGGCAAATGCTCGTGGCCCCCATTTTGGATGGCAGTACGCTGCATGGCGTGCTGCAAGTCATTAACAGCAAGAGTGATGAGCCGTTTGGTGATTTGGAGGTCGATGGGGTGGCAGAGCTGTGCCGCACCTTGGCCACGGCCATCCGCCAGCGGGTCAAGAAAGCGGATGAAGGCGCACGCAAAAAGGCTACCAAATTTGACGGACTGGTTGCCGATGGCGTGTTGACCGAAGCAGAGCTAAACCAGTGCATTTCTGATGCCCGTACCGAGGGAAAGCCGGTTGAGCACCTGCTCATGGCCAACTACAAGATCAGGCCAGCGCAAATTGGGCCGTCACTGGCCAAGTTCTTTGGCGTGCCCTACGAGGCATTCAATGCGGGGCGCATTCGCTCTGAGATGCTGCACGGACCCCTCAAGCGCGAATTCATCGAAGAGCAGGGCTGGATACCGCTAGAGGAGTCACCTGAAGGCCTGGTCATCATGTGTATGGACCCGGAGGCGGTGCGGGGCTCCAGAGTGGTACCACAGGTGTTTCCGCGCATCAGCAAGTTTGCTTACCGCGTAACCACCCAAACTGAGTTTCAGGAAACGCTTGCCCAGCTGTTTGGGGTGGTGGACAACAGCACCATTGACCAGTTGTTGGCCGATATGGATGGTGGCCCCATCGACGATGGCACCAATGACGATTCCCTGGAGTCCGCAGCAGCCGACAACGAGTTGGTCAAGTTCGTCAACAAAGTCATCATCGACGCCTACAACCAAAAGGTGTCGGATATCCACATTGAGCCCATGCCGGGCAAATTCAAAACCGGCATCCGGTTTCGCATTGACGGCACCTTGGTCCCCTACGTTGAAGTGCCCGCACATTTCCGTCAAGCCATGGTCACGCGCTTGAAGATCATGTGCGACCTGGATATTTCCGAGCGCCGAAAGCCACAAGACGGCAAGATCAAATTCAAAAAATACGGCCCCTTGGATATTGAACTGCGGGTGGCCACCATTCCGTCTGCCGGTGGTGTGGAGGACGTCGTCATGCGTATCTTGGCGGCGGGTGAGCCCATTCCATTGGACAAGCTGGGCCTCACGCCCCATAACAAAGAGCGGGTGATTCGGACCATCGAGAAACCTTATGGTTTGTTTTACGTGTGCGGCCCCACCGGTTCCGGTAAAACCACCACGCTGCATTCGATCCTCAAGCACCTCAACACCCCAGATACCAAAATCTGGACCGCTGAAGACCCGGTAGAAATTACCCAAAAAGGCTTGCGCCAAGTGCAGATCAACCGCAAGGCGGGCATTGACTTTGCGCTGATCATGCGCGCCTTCTTACGGGCTGACCCCGACATCATCATGGTTGGCGAGTCACGCGACAAGGAAACCGTGGCGATGGGCGTGGAGGCATCGCTCACCGGGCATTTGGTGTTTTCCACCCTGCACACTAACTCAGCACCGGAATCCATTACGCGCTTGCTGGACATGGGCATGGACCCATTCAACTTTGCCGATGCACTCCTGGGTATCTTGGCGCAGCGTTTGGCTAAAAAACTGTGCGACTGCAAAGAAAGTTACGTGCCAGACGCGGAAGAGATGCGCCTGTTTACCGCCGAGTATGCCGAAGAGCTAAAGCACTCCGCGGCCTGGAAGGCCGACTACACCGGAGAAACGGAAAAGCTCATAGAGAGCTGGCACAAAGCCTACGGCCAGGACGGACAACTCAAGTTTTACCGTCACGTTGGCTGCGACAAATGCAACAAGACTGGCTACAAGGGCCGTATTGGTTTGCACGAATTACTGATTGCAGACGACGGCATCAAAAAGCTGATTCAGGAAAGAGCGCGCGTCGCCGAGATCTTTGCGGCATCTGTAGAGGGTGGCATGCGCACCCTGAAGATGGACGGCATGGAGAAGATCATGATGGGGTTGACGGACATCAAGATGGTTCGGTCGGTTTGCATCAAGTGACAAATAAAGGTGACAAAAATGTCGTCCATCTTGGCGGTTGTCAAAAATTGACGCTCCAATGAC
>CAJASG010000015.1 GCA_903944555.1 uncultured beta proteobacterium | reverse complement strand
TTGGCACATGGTGGACCTGCTTTGGATCGTGCTGTTCCCGCTGGTTTATGTGATGCGCTAGCCGCACATCCTGACATGTTCAATACTGCACTCAACCGCCTCTGGCTCGCTTTGCTTCTCGCCACCGGGGTTACCCACTGGCTGGGTGAAAGCGGCCTGTCGGGCAGCGCCGGCATGGTGCCGGTGCTGCTCATGTTTGCGATGGCTGCGGCCAAAGGGCTGTGGGTGATTT
This sequence comes from uncultured beta proteobacterium, assembly GCA_903944555.1. Lineage (GTDB taxonomy): Bacteria > Pseudomonadota > Gammaproteobacteria > Burkholderiales > Burkholderiaceae_C > Allorhodoferax. The sequence goes on along the minus strand of CAJASG010000015.1, from coordinate 5,447 downwards.
ATGACTTCATGGAGCTGCGCCACGCGCCCCGGATGTGGCGCGTGTTGCTGGTCGGCTGGCTAATCTTCGTGACCAGCATGATTGTGCTGGCGTACTGGATCGGCCTTCGCTAACCAGCGTGTCGGAAGGCTATTGCGCTGCGGGGCTCATGGCGTCCCACGCGGCCAGCACTTCGGCGGTGTACATCAGTGCCGGGCCGCCACCCATGTAAACACACACGGTCAGCATTTCTTCCAGCTCGACGCGGGTGCACTGCAGTTTGATTAAGGCCTTGACATGAAAGCCCACGCAGCCTGAGCAGTGCTGGGTTACACCGATGGCCAGCGCAATCAATTCTTTGTTTTTGGCACTGATGGCGCCCTCAGTCATCGCTGCCCGCGCCAGCTGGCCAAAGCCCTGCATGGCCTCGGGCTGTGCTTTGCGCAGCGGAGCCAGGTTGGTATTGATGTTGTGGATCAGGGTGGCGTGGTCAAAGGTGCTCATGGGTTTCTCCAAGATTTTATATACAGGGGGGAGTATAAAACCAAAATGCAAATCTGTGCTGACCGACATCAAAGATCAGCTAACCAGCTTGCCCAGTTCCTTCAGTCCAATGGGGGGTGTGGCGAGCCAGGGCACCACAAAAGTTTGTTGGGACAGGCCTGCCGCAATGCGCTCCAGCTGCTTGCGTTCGCCGCCCAAGCGGGCTGACAGTAGCGGGTCGGTCGTGCCGGCCGCTTCGATACTTTTGTTGATGACCCAGGCATAGGGTTCAATCTTGGCGCGGCGCAGGTCGTCCTGCAGCGCGCTGGCTTGGGACACTGGGGTGACCTCGGGCAGGGTGACCAGGATGACTTTGGTGTGCTCCGGGTCTTGCAGGCGCATCAAGGGGGTGACGACGTGGGCCGTGCGCTGTCCGTCGGCGCCGTCACCGTACTCACGCACCATCTGCCGGTGGTAGGCGCCGGTGGCATCCATCAACAACAGCGAGTGCCCGGTGGGGGCGGTGTCCAGCACCACAAAGGCGCTGCGGGCCTCCGACACAATGCGGGAAAACGCGTGGAACACCGCCACTTCTTCAGTGCAAGGCGACTGCAGGTCCTCCAGCAGCAGGGCCTGGCCCTGGGCGTCCAGCTTGGGTGACTTGGCGGCCATGATCTTGGCGATGTAGGCCTGCGTTTCGGCCTTGGGGTCAATGCGGTCCACACGCAGCCCGGGCAGGCTCTCATTCACGGTGATGGCGACGTGGGCGGCCGGGTCGGTGGTGCTCAGGTGCACCGAGTGGCCGCGCTGCACCAGTCCAGCCGCCAGGGCCGCCGCAATGGTGGTCTTGCCCACGCCGCCTTTGCCCATGACCATGATGAGCCCACGCCCGGCTGCGGCGAGTTCGTCTGTCAGTTGGGCAAGGCTCCCGCAGGCCTGCAGCACGGCGTTGCCAATGGTAGCAACCGCTGCACTGGAATTGGGGGCAGGCGAAATGCTAGTGGCGCCGAATAACGCACGCAGCGCCTGCAGCCCAACGGTGTCGAACGCGCGCAGGGGAATCTGGTCTTGCGGCAGCTGGCGCAGGGCCTCGGGCATGGCGTCAAGCGCCTGTTGCCCCAAGGCGGCGATGGCGTTGGCCACCGCATCCTGTGGGTCGCTTGCGTGAAAGATACCGTTGACGGCCAGCCGTTGGTTGTGCAAACCCAGCGCATGCAACTCCAGCGAGGTGCGCGCGGCCTCGGCAATGGCGCCCTGGTCGGGCCGGGTGACCAATACCACCGAGGTCTGCGTGGCGTCACACAGCGCGTTCATGGCCACTTTGAAGCGGGCTTCCTGCATTTTTAGGCCCGAGTGCGGTCCAAGACATGAGGCACCCCGGTCGTTGCCGTCCAAAAAGCCGGTCCACGCCTTGGGCAGGCTCAGCAGGCGCAGTGTGTGGCCGGTGGGCGCGGTGTCAAACACGATGTGGTCATACTCCGCGGCCCCACCCGAGAGCAGGGTGGCGAACTCGTCGAACGAGGCAATCTCGGTGGTGCAGGCGCCGGACAACTGCTCGCGGACCTCGGAGCGCTCCAGCTCGGTGGCGTCTGCCCCGAGTTGTTCCAGCACCCGCAGGCGGTAGTGTTCGGCCGCGGCATCCGGGTCGATGTTCAACACCCACAGGTGCGCCACCGTGGGCACCGGTATTGGTGTGTTGGCCAGCACCACGCCCAGCATCTCGTCCAGGTTGCTGGCGGCATCGGTACTGACCAGCAGCACCTTCTTGCCAGCATCGGCCAAGGCCAGTGCCGCGGCGGCGGATAGGGATGTTTTGCCAACGCCACCTTTGCCGGTGAAAAAAAGGTGGCGGGTCGGGTGAGTCAAAAAGTTAGGTAAAAAGTGCATGTAGCCCCCGTGGAATATGCGCAGTCAGCTATAAAAATAATAGCAAAAGCGTGCTGGTATCAACCTGCCGCCGCAGCGTGGTCCAGACAGGTTTGAGCCGTCGTTTTCGCAGGCACCGGCAGCACGGGTGCAAAACCACCACCCTGGGTGCGGAAGTTGGTGGTTTGTCCGCTGTAGGTGCGTGCCGCCAGCAGTTGCAGCCGTCCCGCGTAGGTGTAGGCCCGGATGTCGAATTTGAGGGTGGTTTGCGCGGCGTCGATTTCCATCGCACGCTGGCTGGGTGGCACCAAGGCCTGGGCAATGTAGTCGGCCGCCAGAATTTGCTCCCACACTTTGCGGGTCAGCTTGTCGCCCCGGTACACCGCGCGGGCGCCAAACCCGGCCAGCGGTTTGAAGAAGAGGTGGCGTCTGCGCTCCCACAGCGCGGCGGCGTTGTCTGGCGTGACCACTTCACAGGCTGGAATGCCCTTTTGCAAAATGCGCTGGTCTGCTTCGGTCACTCCCATGGCCTGCAGCGTGGGCAGGTGGCCCAGGGTCACCAAATGCCGCTTATCCGCGCACAGGGCATGGATGCGGGGATTAGGTGTCAGCACCACGCCACCGCTGGTATAGGCCTGCGCCAGTGCCGTGTGCGCGGCCTCAGATAAATCAAAGTCGGTGGTCCGGTTGTAGACCAGGTCAATAGCGGTGGTGCCGTGCCACAGGCTGCCGTCGTGCCATTGCAGCTGCGCCGCGTCGGCAATCACCGCCTGCAGACCGTGCTGGATGAACAACTGGCGAAACAGCTCGAACTCGGGCGCCAGGTACTGGTTGGCTGGATCGTCGTCCACGATGGCAATGGTGCGCAGCGGCGCGTCTCCGCGCTGCAATTGCCATTCGCTTTGGAACATGGCCAAAAAATCAGACTCCAGCGTGCGCAGGTCGCGGTAGCCGTTCATCGCCAAATCCATGGCCTGACAGCAGGCGGTTTGCGCCCGCGCCAAGGCCACGTTGAGCAGGGCACCACCCGCATTGGTGTTGATCTCGATCAGTTGCGGGCCGTCTGGACCCATGTGAAAGTCGTAGCCCATGAAAACCCCCAGTGGGCCGTGGTCGACCTGCGCAATCGGGGCGGCCGTCGCCAGCGCCTGGGTCTGCCAGGCGGGAAGGGCCATGACCCGCTCAATGGCACCGACCGTGGCGGTGATGGCCTCCACCATGGTGGGGGAGAGAAACACCACCGTCGATGAAAAAAGATGCGGCCGGGTGTTGGTGATGCTTTGGGCCATGCCCAGCAGGCTGGGGTCCGACTCCAGTTGCCCGCGCAGCCGCTGTGTATCCAGCGTCTGGCAATAACAGCCCTGGTTGAGGGCCTCGGCCAAGTCCAACGGGGCGTCTTTGCAAGTGGCTGGCATAGTAGGTTTGGTGTCCATAAGTCGGTCAGGCGTGTGCATGTGTATTGGCCGGCGGGTCGGCGCACCCAGGCATAAATGCCTGCCGCATCACCTGCAAGGTCACGTGCGTAATCTCGAACCGGTCGTGCAACTGTTGTGTAGCGTTTTGCAGAAAGGCATCGTCTGCGTAGCCTTGCGGCATGACCAGGTGCGCCGTCAGCGCAATGTGCGACGTGCCCATGGCCCAGATGTGCAGGTCATGCACGCGGCTGATGCCGGGCAGCGCAGCCAGGTAGTCGTGTACCGCTTTGGGGTCTACGCTGTCAGGCACCCCGTCAAACAGCATGTGCAATGACTGCTTGAACAGCCCCCAAGTGCCCAGCAATATCACAGCAGCAATCGCCAAACTAACGACCGGGTCCAGCCAGTCCCAACCCATCCACAGTGTTAACGCCCCCGCAATGACAACGCCCGCCGATACCAGCGCATCCGCCGCCATGTGGGTGAATGCGCCGCGAATGTTCAGGTCACTGTCGCGGCCTCGCATAAACAACAAGGCTGTGGCGGTGTTGACCACAATGCCAACGCCAGCCACCACCATGATGGTGATACCTTGCTCGTGCACCGGTGCATGCGTGGAGAGCAATCGGCTGATGGCTTCCCAGGCCAAGCCTCCCATGGCCAGCAGCAGGAGCAGCGCATTGGCAAAGGCCGCCAGGATGGTGGCGCGCTTCCAGCCGTAGGTGTGCCGCGCATTGGGCTGCAATTTGACGGCCAGTGCACCGCCCCACGCCAACACCAAACCCGCTACATCGCTGAGGTTGTGGCCCGCATCGGCCAACAAGGCCAGTGAATTGATTTTCCAGCCGTAAAACGCTTCTATCGCCACAAAGGCAGTGTTCAGCACAATGCCGATGGCAAAGGCTTGGTTGAAGTTCGCCGGCGCGTGGTCGTGCCCGTGGTCATGGTCGTGTTCAATACCCACTATGCATGTCCTATGGGTCCGCGCAGCGCTTCGCGTAGAAACCTGGCCTGCCAGCGAGGTGTCGTTGATGTGGAATTGGGCAAATAGTTAACTGAAGTGGTGGGTGTTTGTTTCATATAAGCCTCTCAAATTTCGAACTTTTTCAACCCCTATTTCCGATACTTACTCAGGCCGTGTGGCCAGTGAACCACTGCGCAATCTTGTCGCGGCTTGGCACGCCACCAGCATGCACCACTTTACCGTTGATAACAACTCCAGGGGTACTCATCACGCCATAGCCCATGATCTGGCGCAAGTCCTCGATCTTTTCCAGGTTGACTACGACGCCCTTGGCCTGCGCCTCCTGTTCGATCAGTGCAATGGTGTTTCTGCAATTGGCACATCCGGTGCCCAAAACTTTGATGTCCATGAGGGGTCCTTTTATAAAACAGCGTTGAAAACATAGCCCACCAGCAAGATGCCGGCCGCCACCACACCCGTGAATGTTGCGATCGGCCGCAGCTTGAGTACTTTGCGCAGAATGACCATTTCGGGCAGCGAAAGCGCAATCACACTCATCATGAAAGCCAGCACGGTGCCCAGCGCTGCACCCTTGGCCAAGAGCGCCTGCACGATGGGGATGACGCCTGCTGCATTGGTGTACATCGGTACCCCAATAAGTACGGCCAAGGGCACCGACCACCAAGCGTCCTTGCCCATGAAGCTGGCCATAAAGTCTTCCGGCACATAGCCGTGAATGC
>CAJASG010000014.1 GCA_903944555.1 uncultured beta proteobacterium | reverse complement strand
GCGCCCCGGCACCGGGGACCCGGTAGCGCCAGGTGAGGTGGGTGAATTGGTGGTGACCACCCTCAATCCGGGCTACCCTTTGATCCGCTTTGGCACGGGTGACTTGTCGGCCATCCTGCCAGGCGCCTGCCCCACGGGGCGTACCAATACCCGCATCAAAGGCTGGATGGGGCGCGCCGACCAGACCACCAAGATTCGCGGCATGTTTGTGCACCCAAAGCAGGTGGATGACATCGTCAAGCGCTTCCCCGAGGTATCGCGGGCACGCTTGGTGGTGACGGGTGAGATGGCCAACGATGTGATGACGCTCAAAGTGGAGACCGCCTGCAGTGGGCCGGATGCGCTGGCTACCAAAATCGGCGAGGCGATTCGCGATGTGACCAAACTGCGCGGTGCGGTGGAGGTGCTGCTGCCCGGCAGCCTGCCCAACGACGGCAAAGTGATCGAGGACGCCCGCAGTTACAAATAGTCCGCCTTGGGTGGCAAGGGGCTTACACGCCCCAGACTATTTCTTCATCGGCCTGCTGGCAGCGTTTGAGCATTGCAATGAAGGGCACTGCACGCAGGCGCAGTGAAATACCTTCAGCGCGTGGCAAGGGCTGGCCCTTGTCCAAGGCTTCCTGGGCACGCTGCTTTTGCGCCGCCTCGTCTTGCGCAACCGTGGCTTCCAGCGCCGCGATCGCGGGCAGCATGTGCTCCGGCAGCAAAATTCCTTTGGCCATGGAAGCGTCGTCTTTTCCCAGAATTTTCAGGATCTGACGTCCGTTCGGCTCCAGCATAATGAGGTCGCCAGTGACACGGGATTTGAATTTGTACATGGGCAATTAAGGAGAACAGTGGTGGCAGATCTTCACATTCGACGCGAGCATTCCCTGGGACTTCCTGCGGCACGCAAAATCGCCTTCAAATGGGCGGAGCAGGTAGAAGCGGACTTTGACATGGAGTGCACCTACGAAGAGGGGGACACGCAAGACGAGGTGACCTTTGTGCGCTCGGGGGTCAATGGCACCTTGCATGTCACCAAAGACCACTTCAATCTGGATGCCAAACTGGGCTTTCTGTTGGGCGCCTTCAAGCACCGCATTGAGGCCGAAATTGTCAAAAATCTAGACCAGCTTCTGGCGGCCAAGGCGGCCAAAAAACCGCACCCCCGGTCAAAATGAAGCGCCTGATTAGCTACCAAATTGGTAGCTGCTTGCGCAGTATCTGCGGGGGCTAAAGGCCTTTTTAGCTTAAAGATTCGATCAGGTCGACGTACTGTTGCATTGCGTCTTTGGTCGATGTTCCTTTGAACCCGTTCCATGCGTCCCACTTGGCGCGACCGACCATATCGGTAAAGCCTGGTTTTTTCTCGGTGTTGTCGCCCGTGCTGGCCTGTTTGTACAGGGCATAAATCTTGAGCAGCGTGCCGTTGTCTGGGCGCTCGGTCAGGCTCTTGGAATTTGCAATTGCTGCTTCAAACTTCGATTTCAAATCGGCCATGGGTTTCTCCAGTTAGGGTTGTAGGACTTCTGCCCCGTATCTTACGGTGCGTTTTGCCTGCAAAATGGCAGGACAGCCAAGCGCTTGCCAAATGCGTGCGTTTTTTTCTGACTCCCACTTGTTCCGGATTGCCCATGGTCACCCGAATTCATGCCAAAAAAGCCCCGCAGGCAGTGCCGAACACCTTATCCGAACCGGTGAGTGGTGTCTCAGGCTTGCATGGCGAACGGATGAGCAAAGTGGACACCGCGTGGTTGCGCATGGATTCACCGTCTAACCTCATGATGATTGTGGGCGTCTGGGTGATCCAGCCCGGCATTCGGTATGACGATTTGCGTCTGCGTATTGAGGAGCGTCTGCTCAAGTACCCGCGCTTTGTGCAGTGCGTGGTGGAAGACACGGCGGGCGCCACCTGGGTGAATGACCCGGCGTTTGATATCTCAAAACACTTTGTCATCGAAAAATTGGCGAAAAAGCCGGCCGGCCGCGAGCAAGAGGCGCTGCAGGATCGGCTGGCCCAGTTGACGATGGAGCCGCTGGACCGGCAACGCCCGTTGTGGCAACTCCACCTGGTCGAAAACTACAAAGGTGGCTCTGCGGTGATGGTGCGCATTCACCATTGCATCGCCGACGGCATTGCATTGATCTCGGTCACCCAGTCGTTGATGGACGGAGGCCGTGCACCGCCCGAAGCGCCGCACCTTGCGCCCCATCACGCGGGGCTTGAGGGGGCGCAGGACTGGATCGCAGACGCCTTGCTCAAACCCTTGACCAATATGACGGTGAGAGCCTTGAGCGCGGCGGGGGATGGTGTCGTGCGCTCCCTGGGGTTGCTGATGGACCCGCAGCACGGCATGGAAAAAGGCGTGCACGGCTCGGTTGACTTTGCCAAGTTGGCCTACCACGCGGCCAGCGACCTGGCATCGCTGGCGCTGATGGCGGACGACTCGCCGACCCGACTCAAGGGCATCCCGGGTCACACCAAGCGCGTCGCCTGGTGTCCGCCCATTCCTTTGGTTGAAGTCAAGGCGGTGGGCAAGGCGCTGAACTGCTCGGTGAATGACGTGCTCATGAGCTGTGTGGCGGGTGCCATTGGCGAGTACCTCAAGTCGCTCGGCGATGCCATTCACGGCAAGGAAATCCGTGCGATGGTGCCGGTGAATTTGCGCGCTCCGGACCAGGCCTACAAGTTGGGTAACCAGTTCGGGTTGGCGCCTGTTGTCTTGCCCATTGGTCTGGAAAACCCGGTAGAGCGGATATTTGAAGTGCGCAGGCGCATGCGCGACCTCAAAGGCAGCATGCAGCCCTTGCTGGCCTTCGGCCTGCTGGCGGTGGCGGGGCTGCTGGTCAAGCCTGCACAGGAAGCCATGTTGAGTTTGTTCGCGAAAAAGACCACCGCGGTCATGACCAATGTGCCGGGGTCCGGCACCAAGTTCACCCTGTGCGGCAGCACCGTCGAAGAAACCTTGGCTTGGGTGCCCCAAAGTGGAACCGTTGGGTTGGGGATTTCGGTGCTGAGTTACGGTGGCGGGGTGCAGTTTGGTGTCGTGTCCGACACGACGCTGTGCCCTGATCCCCAGCAGATCATTGACCGCTTCGAGCCGGAATTCGCCAAACTGGCCTTGGTAACCCTGATGTTGCCTTGGGGCGAGGGGGGTTAGTCGGCCAGCTCGGCCTGTGCCATCTCCACGTCCAGCCGCTCCATGGCATCCAGCGCCGAAGCCGCTGCCACCTGCTCATACAGCCGGGTCGCCTCATCCAGGCGCTTTTCGCCCTCCAAAATCACCAGAGCATTGGCATATTCGATCAGGGCGACGGTGGATTTTTGGGTCAGCTCCAGCCCGAGCTGAAAGAGTTTCAGACTGGTGTCTTTTTTAGCCCCATACGTCATGTTGCCAATCAGGGTCCCAACCTTGTCGATTACTTCTGCGTGGAAGGCCGCCAAGCCAATATAGGCATCGGCGTGGTCGGGTTGCAACTGGATCGCGGTTTCAAACGCGGTCTTGACCTTGCCGCCAATGCCTTGCGCCAGGGCCTTGGCCACGCTGATGCCCTGGCTATAGCGACCCAAGGCATAGCCTTGCCAGTAAAACGCGTTGGCGTTGGTAGGCTCAGCGGCCGCCTGCGCAGCAGCCCGCGCGGCCACCTCCATGAACAGGCTTTGTTTGACTTTTTCCTTGGGCTCCAGGTAGTTGGCATAGACGCAGGCGGCCTTGTTGGCGACGGTGATACCTGCAGG
>CAJASG010000013.1 GCA_903944555.1 uncultured beta proteobacterium | reverse complement strand
CTACCGGCCAGTTTTATGGGCTTTCGCCGGACCGAGCAAAGCTGATCGTAGAAGAAGTCGCATCCGTTGTCGACAGCTGGCGTGATGCAGCGAAGAAGGCAGGAATAGCCGCAGGTGATATCGAGTTGACCGCTGGTGCGTTTTCCGCGCATTCCGAGTATCGCGCGCGCATGAAACATGAGTTGCAGGGCCAATGAGCGGCATCTGACGGCCGGTGCGGGCCACGGCATGCCGCCGCTCGACGCGTTCTGTGGCGCTGTCGGGGTAGTCTTGGGCAAATTTCCCTGGCTCGCTTAATGGACGAAATGCGGGGTATTGCAAGTAGGGCAACATCGAAAACAGTTTTCGTGCCCCATCAGCAAATGTGACCACGAGTTCGAAGTTGGGCTGTGTCTTGACGTCAATTACATCGGGTGTCATGGTGGAGTTCCCTTGGTTTGGTGGTGGGCTGGTTCTATGCTGAACCTTTGGCCCGGGGGGTGTAGTGCTTCAGGCTGCCTGCGCCAGAGTGTCCAAATGCTCAATGCAATTGCGATGGAGGTCGATGACTGGAAAGCACAGGTCATAGTCGCCCCATACCAGCTCGCCATAAGTGACGTGAAACGAGGCAAATCGCTCCGACTGAAGGTACGCCCGAACATCGGGGTGGTGAGAGCGCTTAAGGAACGGGCCAAAGTCGACAATCTGAACAGTTTTGTCGTCAAATTCAATTTTGAGCGAGTAGTCGCCCGTTTGGGTGGCTGCCACTATGTTGATAGGGGTGTAGTTCATTTCAACCTCTTGGTGATGCGTTCTGGTGATACAGACTTATGAAGCACAAAAAAATCGATCCACTTGGCGACAATTTCATCCGCCTTGGCAGTCACCAGCTCCTGGAAGTAGCGCAGTTCATTGTTATCTAACGGCGCCCTGCCGGCAACTGCGGTATACAAAATCTCGCGCTCTTGGCGGCCACATCGGCCTGGATTGCGCTGGCGGCCATTTAAGCTGAGTCGCATAGGAAATGCGAAGGCCTGTATGGGCGAAGATGTGCAAGCAAAGGCGCTATTGTTTTGCTAGCTGCTTACGCAGGTAGTACGGGGGCTACAGGCATAAATGCCTAACTAAGATGCGGTTGTTATGGCAGAAAATTCCGCTGCAAAGTCTGTACTGCTGGGATACACATACAACTCGCGCTCGCAATAGCGTACAAATCGCGCAGACACTTGCCACAAGTCTGGCGTCAATCCATGTAAAGCATTGAAGTGTTCGGCTACCAGACGGTAGTCGGTCTCGTAGTCATGGGCTGCTAGGTTGCGCACACTACGGGCCGTTTGCCAGTCATCTATGGAATTGATCACTCCAAGTTTTTGAAAGATTGCTAAAACTTTCAGGAAACTGTCGGCCTGCTCTCCAGATAGCAGCAGGCTGTGCCGCATGGCGGATCCCAGTGTGTCTTGCAACTTCGAAAAGCGTTCATTCACAGCCGCCAAGGTTTCAAAAAAGTCGGCATCTTTCTTGTGCTCAGAGAGGACTTGTCCCGTCAAAGGCCAGGAAAGGCTTGCATCCGAGGCGTTCAAAAAGTACACACAGCGCTGGATGGCTTCCAGCAAGTTGGACAGATGGGCTTTCTGGGCCGCCAGTACTTCGTGCGCTATGGATGACTGGGTCAAAGCCTTACTCCCTGTGCGATTGCAATGCGCGCAAATGGCGCAATCACACCGTCTTGCGCAGCCGACAGCACATCAACCGGCAGACCAAGCCGGGACTCTAGTCGGTTCTTGATGCGTGCCCGCTGCACGATGCCAATTTCGGGGCTGGATTGCACCAATAGATCAACGTCCCCACCACGACGGCTTTCGTCAAGGCGTGATCCAAACAGCCAAGCCTTCGCATCTTTGCCCGCAAACTCGTGCACGACGGAATGGATGACCTGAATCTGATCGGGGGTGAGGCGCATCGCCAGATTATTCCACGCTGACGTTGACGTTGTAGCCGCTCTTCTTCAGCAGGGCGTGCTGTTTGGCCTGGGATAGGTCATTGGCCACCATCTCTTTGCACATGTCTTGCGCGGTGATCTCGGGCACCCAGCCCAGCTCTTTCTTTGCCTTGCTGGGGTCGCCCAGCAGGGTTTCCACCTCAGTGGGGCGGAAGTACCTTGGGTCTACCTTCACGATGGCCTGGCCCACGGTCAGACCGGGGGCGCTGTCGCCGGTGATGGCGGTGACCACGGCTTGTTCGTCCACGCCCTGCCCTTCAAAGCGCAGGCTGATGCCCAGTGCGGTGGCGCTCCAGGTGATGAAGTCGCGCACGCTGTATTGCACGCCGGTGGCAATGACAAAGTCTTGGGGCTTGTCTTGCTGCAGCATCATCCATTGCATGCGTACGTAGTCTTTGGCGTGGCCCCAGTCGCGCAGGGCGTCCATGTTGCCCATGTACAGGCATTGCTCCAGGCCTTGGGCGATGTTGGCCAGGCCGCGGGTGATTTTGCGGGTAACGAAGGTTTCACCACGGCGTGGGCTTTCGTGGTTGAACAGGATGCCGTTGCAGGCATACATGCCATAGGCTTCGCGGTAGTTGACCGTGATCCAGTAGGCGTAGAGCTTGGCCACGGCGTAGGGGCTGCG
>CAJASG010000012.1 GCA_903944555.1 uncultured beta proteobacterium | reverse complement strand
TGGCGTCCAAGGTCTGCGCGGCTTTGAGGATGGCGCTGGTGGAGCCCACGGCGTGTGCCAGCGCAATCACATCCTTGGGAGACTCGGGGTTCACCAGCACCTTGGCCAGCGGGTGCTGGGCCATCAGGCCTTCCAGCTCAAAGGCTTTGAACTCGTCGTGCACGATGCACGCACCTTCCCAAAAAACCATATCAGCACCCGTTTCGCGCTGAATGTAGCCCCCCAAATGCTTGTCGGGGGCCCACAGAATTTTTTGCCCCTGGTCTTTCAGGGCGCGCACGATGTCCAACGCACAACTGCTGGTGACCAGCCAGTCGGCGCGGGCCTTGACCTGCGCGCTGGTGTTGGCATAGACCACCACGGTGCGATCGGGGTGGGCATCGCAAAAGGCGCTGAATTCGTCAATCGGGCAACCCAGGTCCAGCGAGCAGGTGGCGTCCAGATCCGGCATCAGCACGGTCTTGTGGGGCGACAAAATCTTGCTGGTCTCGCCCATGAATTTGACGCCCGACACGACCAGCGTTTGCGCACTGTGGTCGCGCCCGAAACGGGCCATTTCCAGCGAATCGCTGACCAGACCACCAGTGGCCTCGGCCAGGTCTTGCAGGTCGGGGTGCACGTAGTAGTGCGACACCATGACCGCGTTTTTTTCTTTTAGCAGGTTAGTAATCTTTGCCTTGAGCGCCGCACGCTCAACGGCGGTTGGCTCTACCGGCACCCGCGCCCACGCGTGGCGGGTGGGGCAAGCGGGCTGCTCGTATTCGACATCAATGACAGATATCGCCACGTCACGCAGGGTTTCAGTCATCGCAAATCCTCAAAACGCATGGAAAAATCGGTCGCCATCACATCCTTGGTCAACGCACCAATCGAGATGCGGTCAACTCCGGTGGATGCAATATCGCGCACCGTGCTCAGGTTTACCCCACCCGACACTTCCAGAATGGCACGCCCACCGTTCATGGCCACCGCTTGGCGAAGCTGGTCCAAACCCATGTTGTCCAGCAGCACCATCTTGGCCCCGGCACCCAGGGCTTCCTCCAGTTGGGCCAGCGTTTCGACTTCAATTTCGACAAAAGTCGCTTCTTGCACCAACTCGGCCGCGCGCTGCAGCACGGCGGTGACGCCACCCGCAGCCGCAATGTGGTTCTCTTTGATCAGCACCGCATCAAACAAACCAATGCGGTGGTTGGTGCCGCCGCCTGTGCGCACGGCATATTTTTGTGCCAAGCGCAGGCCAGGAATGGTTTTACGGGTGTCCACGATGTGGGCCCGGTTGCCGGGGACCTCGGCTACAGCCTGCACGTAAGTCGCCGTTTTGGTGGCCACCGCGCTCAGCAGTTGTAAAAAATTGAGGGCGGTACGTTCTGCCGTGAGCAGAGCTTTGGCTTGCCCGTCAATCTCCAGCACCACCTGGTCTTTTTCGCAGCGCTGGCCTTCCGCCACCAACCAACGCCAGTTCGCACTGGGGTCCAGCTGGCGCAGGGTGGCATCGGCCCAGGGCGCACCACAAATCACCGCCGATTCGCGCGCCAGCACCCGTGCGCGCACCCGCCGCGAGGGGTCCACCAAGGCGGCGGTCAGGTCGCCCGCCCCTACGTCTTCCGCCAAAGCGCGCGCGGTGTCGGCCAGCGCCAGCGCGGATATTTCCGAGTCTGTAAATTGAAAATGGGTCATGATGGGCTCAAGCATAGCGGCACTGGAGCCCCATTTCGGCCAGACAAGCCCGCTAAAATAGCGCAAAGAGGTAAGACCCATGAATATTTTCCGCCGCCCCGACTACCAATCCGAAGCCACCCAGTTCATTGACCAGCTCAAAGTGGCCAAGCCCAAACTGGAGGCGCAGCAACGCCAGGGCCGCGCCCTGTTGTGGGACAAAGCGCTGGACCGTGACGCGATCATCGACATCCGCGCAGGCCAGGTGCCGCAAAAACCCTACGTCTACCAGACCGATAGCAAATAAGAGGCAAATTAGCCTCTAAGCCGCGTGGCTATTGCGCAAGCAGCTATATTTTCAGTAGCAAAATGACACACACTGCGACCCACGCGGGTACACAGGGGTCTGCCGAACTCGCGCTGGCCGCCATGCCCGAAGTGGTGGACCATGTGGCGGTGGCGCGGCTGTATGGCGAGCCGCTGTTTGCCATGCCGCAGGATTTGTACATCCCTCCCGACGCGCTGGAGGTCTTTCTGGAGGCCTTTGAAGGCCCGCTGGACTTGCTGCTGTACCTGATTCGCAAGCAGAATTTCAATATTCTGGACATTCCCATGCTCAGCGTGACCAAGCAGTATTTGGTCTATGTCGAGCAAATCCGCAAGCGCAACCTGGAGCTGGCCGCCGAATACCTGCTCATGGCCGCCATGCTGATCGAGATCAAATCGCGCATGCTGCTGCCGCCGAAAAAGGTAGCAGAAGGCCAGGAAGCGGAAGACCCACGGGCCGAGTTGGTGCGCCGCCTGATTGAATACGAGCAAATGAAGCTGGCGGCAGCCCGGCTCAACACGATTCCCCAATACGGGCGCGACTTCCTCAAGGCTGAGGTCTATATCGAGCAATCCCTGCAGCCGCGCTTTCCCGACGTGAGCCAGATCGATTTGGCCGATGCCTGGCGCGATATTCTCAAACGTGCCCGACTGGTACAACACCACAAAATCACACGGGAAGAGCTCTCGGTGCGTGAGCACATGAGCATTGTTTTGAAGAAGCTTCAGGGGCGGCGCTTTGTCGGCTTTGAGGACCTGTTCGACCCCTCCTTTGGTGCACCGGTGCTGGTCGTGACCTTCATCGCACTGCTGGAGCTGGCCAAAGAAACCCTGATTGAGATCACCCAGGCCGAGGCCTTTGCACCCATCTACGTGCGGCTGGCCTATTCTCCAACCTAACTACACCATTCAACGCCATGGCCACTGAACACGACAGCAACGCAGCAGCCCTGCATGCCACGCCCTATGGCACGCTGCCACCGGCGTCCCCGATGCCCAGCCGCAAGCCAATCAGCCTGCCGCGCCTGCAGGAAATGCGCAGCCGTGGTGAAAAGATCACCATGATCACCGCCTACGACGCCACTTTTGCGGCAGTGGCCGATGCCGCCGGGATCGAGAGCATCTTGGTGGGGGATTCGTTGGGCATGGTGTGCCAGGGCTTGCACACCACCGTCGGCGTGACGCTGGAGCACATGCGCTACCACACCGAAATGGTGTCCCGTGGCCTGCGCCGCGCGCAAGCCACCGCTTGGTTGATTGGCGACATGCCGTTTGGCTCTTACCAGGAATCCAAAGAGCAAGCCATTCGCAGCGCCTCGGTGCTGATGCAGGCCGGTGCCCACATGGTCAAGTTAGAAGGTGGCGGCTGGACCACAGAAACCGTGCGTTTCTTGGTGGAGCGCGGCATCCCGGTGTGCGCCCATCTGGGGTTGACCCCGCAAACGGTGCACTCCCTGGGCGGTTACCGGGTGCAGGGCAAAACGGCCGTCAGCGCCGAGCTACTCAAACGCCAGGCGCACGAGCTGCAAGACGCGGGTGCCAGCCTGCTGGTGCTGGAAATGGTGCCAGCCCCACTGTCCAAAGAACTCACCGACGAACTCACCCAGTGCGCCACCATCGGCATTGGCGCGGGCAAGGGCACGGCTGGGCAGGTACTGGTGATGCACGACATGCTGGGATTGAACCTGGGAAAAAATCCGAAATTTGTGCACAACTTCATGGACGACGCTGCCAGCATCCGCGGCGCATTTGAAGCTTACGTGGCTGCGGTCAAAGGGGGCAGTTTCCCCGACGATGCCTTGCACGCCTGGTAATTCTAAAAAACGCAAAGAAAAAACACGATGCAGATTGTTCACACCTTGGCTGACCTGCGCAGCCACTTGAGCGCGTACCGCCATCCGGCCGTGGTTCCGACCATGGGCAATTTACACGCGGGCCACTTGGCGCTGGTGCGCCAGGCCAAGCCCTTGGGCGACATCACCGTGTCCACCATTTTTGTGAACCGCTTGCAGTTTGCCCCGCATGAGGACTTTGACACCTATCCGCGCACACTGGAGGCAGACTGCGCCCAGTTGGACGCGGCGGGCTGCGATCTGGTGTTTGCCCCGCTGGAAGCCGAGATGTATCCGCAACCGCAGACCTTCAAAGTGCAGCCGCCATCCGAGCTGGCCGACATTCTGGAGGGGCATTTCCGGCCTGGTTTCTTCATTGGCGTGTGCACCGTGGTGCTCAAACTGCTGGCCTGCACCCAGGCGCGCACCGCACTCTTTGGCAAGAAGGACTACCAGCAGC
>CAJASG010000011.1 GCA_903944555.1 uncultured beta proteobacterium | reverse complement strand
CCGGTTGACTTGCAATAAGCCGCAGGTCCAGCGAGAACTCGGCAGCTTGTACCTTGGCAATCAGCTCCGTACCCCGACGGTTCAGCGACCAGTCGCGCAGCACCACGTCCACATCCTGGGTGCTGACTGATGCGGTATCCACGGGGTTGTGCCCTGGCTCAGCGCCAGACCAGCGCGCAATGCGCTGGTCGTGCCACAATTTTTTGCCCCGTACATCGGTCAGGGCCGCATGCGCAAATACCAGTTGCTTGGCCGCCAGATTGGACTGCATGGTTTGGGTTGCCGGCACCCGACTGCGAAAAAAGGTGACCTGAAAGCCGAAGGCCGCAGCCGTATCCGCCACGTTGGCATAACCGGTGATGTACCACCACTCGGTCTGAAAGTCGGGGTGCGCCCCGGCGTCACGCGGAAATTCCAGTTGCTTGCGGGGCAATGCGTGTGAAGGTAGTGGCATAGCCAAGCTCGCCAGCATCCCGAGTCCGAGGCCCGCATGGCCCGCCGTGGCCAGCAGTTGCCGGCGGCTTTGCAAACCAAAACCCGCGTTCATTGCCCCAGGCCGGACGCCTGTGTGTGCGCAGTGGAGGCACCTGAAAGCGATTGTTGGATGCGCTTCATGGCGACTTCGCAGTCACCCAGGGTGTCGGCAACCCACTGCGGGTGATGGTAGGTGGGCAGGTAGCGCTCTCCTGCGTCGCAGAGCAACGAGAGGATTGAGCCCTGCTCGCCGTTGTCCACCATTTCCTGGGCTAGTGCCAGCATGCCGATGAAATTGGTGCCGGTAGAAGGGCCCACTTTGCGACCCAGCAGCGTCGATAGCACACGCATCGCGGCCACCGAGTCCACATCCGAAACGTCCATCATTCGGTCCACCAGTGTGCGGATGAAACTGGCTTCTACCCGTGGACGACCAATGCCTTCAATGCGCGAGCCGGGCCCGGTCAGGGTGGTGTCCCCGCTGCGGTGGTATTGCCCGAAGACCGAGCCAATGGGGTCAGGCACGCACACCTGCGTGGCGTGGCGCTGGTAGCGAATAAAGCGCCCAATGGTGGCGCTGGTGCCCCCAGTGCCCGCACCTACCACCACCCAGCGCGGGATGGGGTGGCGTTCACGCTCCATCTGGCTGAACATGCATTGTGCAATGTTGTTGTTGCCACGCCAATCGGTGGCCCGTTCGGCATAGGTGAACTGGTCCATGTAATGGCCCCCGGTTTGCTGGGCCAAGTTCTGGGCCGCTGCATACACCTCGGGGGCCGTGTCCACCAAATGGCATCGGCCACCGTAAAACTCGATTTGTGCGATCTTTTCCGGAGAGGTGCTGCGTGCCATTACCGCAATGAAAGGCAACCCCAGCAGCCGTGCGAAGTAGGCTTCACTGACCGCAGTGGAACCACTGGAGGCTTCCACAATGGTGGAGCCCTCATGTACCCAGCCATTGCACAGGGCATACAGGAAAAGCGAGCGCGCCAAGCGGTGCTTCAGACTGCCGGTGGGGTGGGTTGATTCGTCTTTCAGGTACAGGTCGATGCCGTGTCGGGCAAAGGCCGCAAGGGGCAGGGGAATCAGGTGGGTGTCGGCGCTGCGCTGGTAGTCGGCCTCAATCCGCCTGATGGCCTGGCTTAGCCAGTTGGCGTGCGCCGAATGGCCGTGGTGGAGGGTAGGGGGCAAAATTACCGATTCCCGGCACGCGTCAAGCGCTGCGCCACGGTGACTGGGGGTTTCCCGCTGAAGCTGTCCAGGCGTTGGCCCATCGCCAGTTCCAGTTGATCCAGCCGCACTTGGGCCGCAGGGTGGGTACTGAGTGAGAGCGCAAACAAGGGATTGTCCGGCGTTGCCGTGCGCAACTGCTGGAGTGTTGCGACCAGCCCATAGGGGTCAAAACCAGCGCGGGCAGCCAATGCAACCCCGCTGCGGTCCGCGTCCAGTTCATCCTCCTGGTCCAGACCTTTGGAGTACAGGTCACGGCCCAATAGCAACAACTGGTTTGACAAGCCACCGGCCAGGTTGTTGCTCAGTTGCGAGGCGAGGGCGCGCGTCAGCAGGCCGGTTTGGGCTGTCTTTCGGATGGCTTTGAGGTGGTGCTTGCCGACCACATGGGTAATTTCATGGGCCAAAATGCCGGCCAGTTCCGACTCGTCGGCAACGTGGTCGATCAAACCCTTGGTCACGAACACATAGCCGCCTGGTGCGGCAAAAGCGTTGAAACCGGGGTCGTCCAGCACCGCAAAGGTCCACGGCAGGTCAGGCCGTGACGATTGCAAACCGATCCAGCGACCCAAGCGGTTCACATAGCGTTGCAACGCCATGTCGGGGTGCAGCGGCTTGGCTCCCAGCAGCACTGCGGCCAGTTGGCGCCCGATCTCGATTTCTTTGGGCTCATCGATCTGCTCCAAAGACTGGGACAGCAGACTGACCAGGTCGACCGCATTATTGGCCGGTGCCGGGCTGGGTTTGAGAAAACCCTGGAACAGTCCCCCCAGCACTTTTGCTGCGTCCTGACTCTGGGCGCTGATGGGCACCAATACCAGTAAACCCGGCAAGACAAGGTTCCATAGGGTGCGTTTCATGGCGTGCGGACTGTAGAGTCTGGTGTACTGCTGGTGGCCGGGGCCGACGGCATCGGCAACGGGTCCACCACCCGGGCGGCAAGCGCCGAATCGGCCGCAAACCGCCGGGCCTGGGATGCGTCCTGCCGTAATCCTTCAACTTGCGTCAATGCCGATAGGTTGGGTTGGGCGTTGGCAATGTCTTCACCCGTCAGACCCCGGATTCCAACCGTTGAGGTGGCGGTGTTGGCAGACTGTGCACTGCCGCGGTTGAAAAAATTGCTCAAACCCCGTAGCGCGCCAGTGGCCACGTTGGCGGGCGCGCTGGGGGTACTGGATGCGCCGACGTCAAACATGTGAACCCAACCTGTGACACCGGCGGCTGTTTTGACCTGAATCCAGGCGCCCTGACGGGCCGTGAGGCGAGTGACCGATGTCTGCAGTGGAAGCGGTGCCAAACTGGTTGCCGTTTCACCAGGCGCCTGGCGCAGTTCGGCCGCTCGT
>CAJASG010000010.1 GCA_903944555.1 uncultured beta proteobacterium | reverse complement strand
TGGCTGGCGCCGTTGTAGTCGGGGTTCTGGGGGATGCCTTTTTCAACACACGCAGCGCGGAAGGCGGCGTTGGCGGGCGAGGGGCTGCGCAGGTAGCTCACATGCAGCGGGCCGCTGTTGCCGTGGTACGCGTCGTTGCTAAAGCAGTGGCTGTTTTCGGCGCGCTTGAACAGGGGCAACAAGTCAGCAAAGCCCCAGCCGGGGTTGCCCTGTGCGGCCCAGCCGTCGTAGTCGTTGCGGTTGCAGCGGGTGTAGACCTGTGCATTGACCGAGCTCGAACCGCCCAGCACCTTGCCACGGGGCTGGAAGCCTTTGCGTCCACCCAGTCCCTTTTGCGGCGTGGTGAAGTAATGCCAGCTGTTCATCAGGCCAAAGGGCAGCATGACGGCAAAGCCCAGCGGCGCACGCACGAACACCGAGCTGTCCGGTCCACCGGCTTCCAGCACGCAGACGGTGGTGTTGGGGTCTTCCGTCAGGCGGGCCGCGAGCGCGCAGCCGGCGGAACCGCCACCGACGATGAGGTAATCAAACTCTTGCATAAAGGGCCGTTCTTATTTGGTCAGGAAGTCCAGGTACTTGGTGGCAAACTTGCCGTAGGGTGGCCAGAGGAACTTCACGGCGCTGAAGGGCGCCTGGTAAAAAACCGGGCGCATCTTGGAGAAGGTGACAAAGCCTTCATAGCCGTGGTAGTGGCCCATGCCGCTGTCGCCTACGCCGCCGAAAGGCAGGTCGTGCTGGCCCACATGGAACAGGCCGTCATTCACGCTCACGCCACCCGACATCACCCGGTGCAACAGGGTGTGGATGAGGTTCTTGTCATTGCTGAAGGGGTACAGCGCGAGTGGCCGCGGCCGGGCGTTGATCGCCTGGATGGGTTCTTCGATGGATTCATATTCCACGACCGGCAGCACGGGGCCAAAAATCTCCCGGGTTCGCAGACTGCAGTCTTCTGGCGCGTTGAGCACCAGGTGGGGTGCTATTTTGTGGGTCTCTTCGTCCCACGCTTTGCCGGGAATAAGCTGCACCAATGTGGCGCCACGCTCGCGCGCTTCTTCCATGGCGGCGACCACGCGGTCGAATGAGCGCCGGTCAATCATGGAGGTGAAGTCGGGCGTATCCAGCGTGGGGTAGCGGCCGACCACGATCTCCCGCGACAACTCCACAAACTCCTGCACCTTGGACTTTGGCACGTACACGTAGTCCACCGTGGTGCAAATCTGGCCCGCGTTGAAGCACTTCACAAACAGCAGCCGTTCAGCCGCTTTGCGTAGTGGGAAGTCATCGCAAATGATGGCGGGAGATTTGCCACCCAGCTCCAGCGTGACCGGGCACAGGTTGGTGGCAGCAGCAGCCATGACCGCACGGCCGGTCTGGCCTGAGCCGGTGAACAACAGGTGGTCGAACTTGAGCTGCGAGAACTCGATGCCGACGCCGCCGGTCTCGTCAAAGAAAGCCAGCTTCTCCCTTGGAAAATATTTGGGAGACAGCTCCATCAGCAACTTGGCCAGGTGGCGGGAGTTCTCTGACATCTTGACCATGGAGCGATTGCCTGCGGCAAAAGTGGCGATCAGTCCGTTGAAGCTCAGGTTGATGGGGAAGTTCCAGGGGACGATGGCTCCCACGATGCCCAGGGGTTGGGGAATGACGCGGTTACTGGCGCCAAAGAAGTTCTTCCAGTCGACGCCACGGCGCTGGGGCTTCATCCATTTGCGCAACGATTTGATGGTGTGGTCGACGCCGTCAATGACTCCAAAGATCTCG
>CAJASG010000009.1 GCA_903944555.1 uncultured beta proteobacterium | reverse complement strand
GTGCTGACGGCCGAGCCGCTGCTGAAAAACCGTGCCATTGTCGCCAACCCCGAGCTGGCTGGCTACGCCCCCAAGCCGCACTACCGCCCGCTGACCAAGTTTGAGAATCGCGGGATTAGGCTGGGGCATGGGGTGTGGGATGTGGTGTTTGAACGGGTTTAGGGATGACTTTTGTGCTTGTTGTTACTTGCGGGCTGGGTGGCAGCGGGTTTTGCTTCGTGTCCCCCGCCCGCGTTGCGGGCTCCTCCTTAACCTGCGCAAAACACACTGCCACCCAGCCCTTGCGCTGTAGCTATGGGACTGGGTCTGGGTCTCGCGTTCACGTTTTTCATGGCACTGCATCGGCCTAACCCGCCGCCCAGCCGCAACGGCGTTGGCGCTAGTTGTGTGGTGCTACCTGCAGGGCCGTGGGCCACAGTGGCCGAGTTTTTGTTCCAGCGCTTTCCCGGCGTGCCAGCCTCGGTTTGGCTGCAACGCATGGAAAATGGCGATGTGGTGGACGACCAAGGGATCGCCGTGACCAAGCAATGCGCTTACGCCCCCAAGCGCCGCCTTTACTACTACCGGGCCGTCGAAGCTGAGCCGCGCATTCCCTTTGAAGCGGTAGTGCTGTGGCAAGACGAGCACCTTCTGGTGGTGGACAAGCCGCATTTCTTGCCGGTATTGCCTTCGGGCAAATACCTGCAAGAAACCGTGCTAGTGCGCCTGAAAAACCAACTGGGGCTGGAGGCGCTATCGCCCATCCACCGCATTGACCGGGACACCGCCGGGCTGCTGCTGTTCTCCATCCAGCCCACCACGCGGGACGCTTACCAGGCCCTCTTTCGCGAGCGCCAGGTCGACAAGACATACGAAGCCATTGCCCCGTGGAACCCGGCCCTGCCCTGGCCTCAACGCCGCGAGACGCGCATTGCGCCGTCGCCACAGCACTTCATGCAGCAAATCGAGGTGGATGGCCCGCCCAATACCCTGACCCACATTGCACCACTGGAAGTGCGTGGTGACCTGGCGCGCTATGCCTTGAAGCCCGTTACCGGCCACCGCCACCAGTTGCGCGTGCACATGGCGGCATTGGGCCTGCCCCTTTTGGGAGATGGCATCTACCCCAAACTCACCCCGGAGGGGCAGGTGGACTACGCCAAGCCCTTGCAGTTGCTGGCCAAGTCCATCGCTTTCACCGACCCGTTAAGCAGGCAAACCCGCACCTTTGAAAGTGCGCGACACCTGAACTGGTAACCCGCGTGCTATCGTCCTAATCCCTTTGGAAAAAGAAGTTCAACATGAAACATCTCAGCGGCGTGGATTCGGCATTTTTGCACCTGGAGTCACCCGAAATGCCTATGCATATTGGCTCCCTCAATGTGCTGGATTTGCCCCCGGGCTATAGCGGCGACTTCTATGAGGACACCAAGGCCCACATCACATCGCGCATGCACCTGGCCGAGATCTTTACCCGCAAGCTCGCTCTCATGCCACTGGACCTCTCCAACCCGGTGTGGGTGGAGGATGAAGACATTGATATGGATTACCACATCCGCCACGTCACCCTGCCCAAGCCTGGCACCAACCGCCAGCTACAGCAATACGTAGCGCGGCTGCACTCCAGCCTGTTGGACCGCAGCCGCCCGCTGTGGGAATTTTTCGTCATCGACGGCCTCAAAAGCGGGCAAGTGGCGCTGTACAGCAAGGTGCACCATGCCGGCATTGATGGCCAGGCGGGCGTCGCGGTGGCCAAGGCTATTTTTGACCTGGAGGCCACTGGCCGTGTCATCAAGGCTGCGCGCCCACGCGCCCGGCGCAACCAGTACCAGCTGGGCATTGCTGAACTTTTGGGTGCAGCGGTGCGAAATACGCTGCACCAGTCGGTGGGCTTGGTGAAGTCATTGCCGGTCATTGTTCGGGCAGCAAAAACAGCCCTTATCCCGGAAAAAAATGCCAGCGGCAAACGCGACTGGTCTTTGCCCAAAGACTTCAAACTTTTTGCGCCGCGCACCTCATTGAATGTAGCCATCACGAACCAGCGCACATTTGCCGGGCGCACTGTGCCCTTGTCAGAAGTGAAGCAAATCGCCAAGTTGCTGGGTGTGTCTCTGAACGATGTGGTGATGGCCACCACGGCGGGCGGCCTGCGGGCTTACCTCAAAGACAACAATGAGCTGCCCGACAAGCCGCTGTGCGCCGCCGTGCCGGTGAGCCTGCGCCAAGAAGGCGATGAAAGCGCCAACAACCAGGTCAGCATGGTCACCATGAACCTGGCCACCGACATCAAAGACCCGCTGGCCCGTATCCTGAAAATCCATGCAGATTCGGCCAACACCAAACTCATGATGGGCCGCTTCAAGGCCGCCATCCCCACCGACTTTCCACTGCCTGCAGCACCTTGGCTGATGTCGGCGGTGGCATCGCTCTTTAGCCGCTCGCGTTTGGCCAACGTGATGCCGCCGCTGGCCAACCTGGTCATCTCCAACGTGGCAGGCATTCAGGTGCAGCTGTACTTTGCCGGGGCCAAGGTGGTGAGCTACTACCCGGTCTCGATTCCTGCGCACAGCATGGCCTTGAACGTGACGGTGCAAAGCTACAACGGGCGCCTGGACTACGGCCTGATTGCCTGCCGCCGCGCCCTGCCCGATGTGAATGAGTTGGCCGATTTCATGCTGGCCGAGCACCGCACTCTGCTGGAGCTGGCATTGGCACGCATGCCGACACCTTCGCCTCAAGCTGCGCTGACCGTTGCCCCTTCGGCCGCGCTGAAACCCAAATTAGCGCCCAAGACGGCGACCAAAGTGCCCAAAAAACGCGCCGTGGCTGTTGCCGCCTGACGGAGCGCCACGCGGCAGCGCAGATGCTAAAAACTGTCGCGGATAAATTCGTACTCTTTTTGCATCACCGCTGCCGCCTGCGAGGCCACGAATTCGGCGAGTTTGTTGCCAATCAAGGGCACAGAACTGGTGAATTCCATCGTGATGTCGTTCACGCAGCTTTTTGCGTCCCCGGACAAAACAAGCTTGCCGGTGATGGTGACGGGCACACCTTTCAGGGTGATTTTCAAATCGCACATGTACCCCTTGGCAGCACTGCCCACCCAATGTTCTTCTTGGGTGGAGAGACTCCACTCCCCCAAAAATTTCTTCAGCAGCATAGGCGCATCCACCGGCATCTCCCGGCTCATGGTCATTTCCAATGAGGTTTTGGTGAGTTTGCAGGCTTCAATCCGAACGTTGCGGGCGCCCAATGCCTTAAAGCGCGCCTCAATCCGGGACTTGTCGCCAAAGCTCCTGAACACGGTTTCTACGCCTTGCGCGTAAAGGTGTTTTCCTTTGATATTCATGGGATGCTCCTTCGTGTGTTGCGGGACCGGTCTGTTGCAGTGGCTGGTTTTCCGACCCGACGGTCATCACGCTCCACCTGCCAACGAGAGCCGGCCTGCCAAGCCGCGCCGGTCGCTATTTGCATTGTTCACAGACCACTCATGGCTTCAAATTTCTCCATGACGGCCACTAGTTCTTGCGCCCATTGAATGGACACCTCTTCGTAGAGAATGCCCTTTTTCAGGATCATGTGGTGGATGCTTGCCTCGCGGTCGAGCGGCTGGCCCTCAGGAAAGTCGCGCAGCTGTATCGCGCGGTAGTGCGCCAGCTTCTCGCCGTGTAGTTCGATACGCCGACGCAGTTCATCCTGCAGGTCCACCTCGCCCAAGGCCGCATCGGCGCGCAGTTTCACCATGAATTCATCCCGAAAGTCCATCGGCACCGAGGGCTCACTCGCCCATCGTGCCAACTCGGCGCGGCCAGCGTCCAGCACCCGGTACTCGCGTTTGCGGGTTTTGCCCGCATCGGGCGCACTGCTGGACTCAATCCAGCCGGCCGCCTCCATGCGGGCCAGTTCGCGGTAGATCTGCTGGTGCGTGGCGTGCCAAAAGTAACCAATGGACTTGTCAAAGCGATGCGCCAAGTCATAGCCAGAGGACGATTTTTCGATGAGCGAGGTGAGGACGGCATGGGACAAAGACATGGCTGCAGTCTAAGCGCAGGTGAATAACTATGCAACCAGTTGCATAAATTCCAAAGTCACCATAAACTATTGCAACTGGTTGCATAGTTGCGCCGTTTTTTCCAACGCAAAGGATTTTCCATGACCGCTTACCCCCACATGCTCAAGCCCTTGGACCTGGGCTTCACCACCCTGAAAAACCGTGTCCTCATGGGCTCCATGCACGTAGGACTGGAAGAAGCCAAAGACGGCTTTGCGCGCATGGCCGCGTTTTACGCCGAACGCGCAGCCGGCGGTGTCGGCCTGATCGTGACCGGTGGCATTGCCCCCAACGACCGCGCCCGCCCCATGCCCGGCGGCGCACGTATGACCACGCAAGCCGAAGCCGACCAGCACAAGGTGATCACCCAAGCGGTGCACGATGCCGGCGGCAAAATCGCCATGCAGATCCTGCACTTTGGCCGCTACGCGTACCACCCAGAGCTGGTGGCACCCAGTGCGCTAAAAGCCCCCATCAACCCGTTTCGCCCCCACGCGCTGACCAGCGAAGAAGTCGAGCAGACCATTGAGGACTACGCCCATGCCGCCGTGCTGGCGCAAAGCGCGGGCTACGACGGCGTGGAGATCATGGGCTCCGAAGGTTACCTCATCAACGAATTCATCGCCGCGCAGACCAACCACCGCGACGACGCCTGGGGTGGCGCGTACGAGAACCGCATCCGCTTCCCGCTGGAGATCGTGCGCCGCACCCGCGAGCGCGTCGGCGCCAACTTCATCATCATCTTCCGCCTGTCCATGCTGGACCTGGTGGAAGGCGGCTCCACACAAGACGAGGTGGTGCAACTCGCCCAGGCGTTGGAAAAGGCCGGAGTCACCATCCTCAACACTGGCATTGGCTGGCACGAGGCGCGCATCCCTACCATTGCCACCAAGGTGCCGCGCGCCGCTTGGGCCTGGGTGACGCAACAGCT
>CAJASG010000008.1 GCA_903944555.1 uncultured beta proteobacterium | reverse complement strand
TTTTGAAGCCATGGCATTGGGCCTTTGCGCACACGACGTTTACAGCAAGCGCGCGGCCTCCCGTGTTTTGCAACAATTTGCCGTGCTTTCTCGCGGTGGAGCTGATATTTCAGAGCGTCTTGCTTTGGATCTGCTCTTCTTTTGCTCGCTTGCAGTTCCTGAATCCGCTTTGCAAGCCCCTTTGCTGAGCGCGGTTCGTCTTGCTTATGGTTTGGATGGCATTAAGCCCGCGGATTACGAAACAGAGCAGTTTGGTCGATTTGACCCCGCGCTGTTGGTCTTGGCGCGCAAGCGCATTGCCTCGGCGGCCGAAACCTGGTCTGCACTCGCTGGCGGCGACACCAACCGGCTCAAGGCCGTAGCGGAGCAGTTTGCTGCAGTGACCGACTCCATGGTGAAGTTGCATCCCGAAAGTGGGGAGCTTGCGCAGGCCTTGTCGCGCGCGATTGCTGCCACCGTGTCTTCTGGGGGCGGTCCTGCTCCCTCCGTTGCAATGGAAGTTGCCACGACCGTGCTGTATCTCGAAGCTGCGTACGAGGATCTTGATCCGACGGACTCTCACATGGTAGAGCGTGGTTCTCGATTGGCACAGCGTCTCGAACGCGTGATTGCGGGCGGGAGTCCAGAGCCCATGGAGGCCTGGATGGAGGAGCTGTACCGTCGCGTGAGCGACCGTCAGACCATGGGTAGCGTGGTGGCTGAGCTACGAACAACATTGAACGAAGTCGAGAAATCACTGGACCAGTTTTTCAGGAACCCGCAGGATAAGTCTCCCCTGCGCGAGTTGCCAAGTCAGTTGGCGCAAATGCGCGGGGTATTTTCCGTGTTGGGGCTCGATCAGCCTTCCTTGGCGGCACTGCGTATGCGCGGCAGCGTGGAGCAGTTCTTGGTGGATGACATTGACGAGGCTAGTGCGCGCACCGGGATTTTTGAGAAGCTGGGCAACAGCTTGGGCGCCATGGGCTTCCTCATCGATATGTTGAGTTACCAGCGCGAGCTCGCCAAGAAGCTATTTGTGTATGACGAAGAGTTGGGGGAGCTCAAACCGTTGATGGGTCGGGAGCGGGTGGTTGCGCAAGCTCTGCCTGTTGTTGAAAGTGCGATGCTGGTGGTAGAGCCTGTATTGCAAACCCCACAACCTGTGTCTGCTGCTGTCGTGCAACCTTCGCCATCGGCGGCTATGGCTCCAGTTTCAGATGATGATGGTGAAGACGATGATCTTCTTGACATCTTTTTGGATGAAGCCCGTGAGGTGGTTCGTGACGGTTTGGCGGCGATCGGGGCTTTGGCCGGAGATCCTTCAGACCTTGCGCAGCAAACCATTTTGCGACGTGCCTTCCACACGCTCAAGGGTAGTTCGAGGATGGTTGGGCTCAACGAATTCGGTGAGGCTGCTTGGTCATACGAGCAACTGCTGAATACGTGGTTGGCCGACCAACGTCCCGCCAGTGATGCGTTGATCACCACCGCCAGTGCGGGAATGCACGCGTTTGGTCGATGGGTGGAGGACATTGCCAGCGAAACGAAGGCGGAATGGAGTGCCTTGGATTTCCGCAAGTCATCGGATGGATTGCGACTGGATAACCTGTTGGTTCCACTGCGTACTCCCGGTGAAGAACTGGCTGAGCAAGCGCTGCCGGAAGAAACGTTTGACGAAGACTTGTCTTCAAACGCAATTGAAATTGAGTTGCCGTCGCCGCTGGAATTCCTGGCTGCGCCTGTGACTGCTGCTGCGGATGAGTTTGATGGGCTGGAGCCCCAGATGGATTTCGAGTCCACCCAAATGTTCGACGGCTTAATGCCGGACCGCGAACAAGCGCATCCTGACTTTGCTGCAACGCAGACCCTCAGTTTTGAGGCGACGCAAGCGTTCATGACGCCTGCCGCTAACGCTTTGGATGAGATTTCACCGGGGGCAACAGAAGTTACTGAAATTGAAATGGGTGACTTCGATTTTGGAGACCTCAGCCAGGTTGTTGCCCCTGAAGTCGTTGTCCCTGAGCCTGAGCCGCACGTCGTGGTTCAAGCATTGGAAGATGTCACTGCGTCCAGTGAATTGGTTTCTGAGGATCAACTAACGCCCGCAACGGCGGATCGTGAAGAGGATGTCCTCGCGTCTCCTGAGATGGATATTGCGCCGGTTGACGCGGATGAGTTGGTGAAAGTCATTGGGCCTTTGCGTCTGAGTATTCCGCTGTACAACGTTTACCTCAACGAGGCGGACGAATGGTCGCGTCGTTTGCAGATGGAGTTGAGTGAGTGGGCGTTGGAACTCCATGAGCCATTGCCGGATTCCGTTGTGGTTTTGGCGCATTCTTTATTGGGTAGTTCAGCCACTGTTGGCTTCACCGCGTTATCGGAAATGGCGCGGGCACTGGAACAGGCCTTGTTGCATGTGCAGTTGCACCAGCAGGGCAACCCTGCGTTGGCGCAGGCCTTTACCAATGCTGCTGAAGATATTCGCAGATTGCTGCACCAGTTCGCCGCCGGCTTCCTTAAGGAATCGGATGCCTCCGTGCTGGCCGCGTTGCATGCAATCATCGATACCGAGTTCCCTGCTCCGACGATGGATGCAGAGGTCGATGTGATGGACGAAGACGATCTTCCTACTGATGTCGAATTTGAGAGCGATTTGGACGACATCGTGATAGCAGAAGCAGAAGCAGAAGCAGAAGCAGAAGCAGAAGCAGAAGCAGAAGCAGAAGCAGAAGCAGAAGCAGAAGCAGAAGCAGAAGCAGAAGCAGAAGCAGAAGCAGAAGCAGAAGAGCCCCTGGAGGTGAAGGATGAGCCCGTCACCATGGCGCCGACCATGGTTGCTGCGCCACTGAATGTTGCCCATGCCCACGATGACGATATCGATGCCATCGACAACCTGGATGACGACCTCTATCCGATTTTTGAGGAAGAGGCTGCTGAACTATTGCCACTGTTAGGTGCCGCGTTACGCCAGTGGGTTGCCGCACCCGAACATTTGAGTTCGCGTAGCGAAGTGCTTCGTGTCCTGCACACACTGAAAGGCAGTGCACGTTTGGCCGGTGCCATGCGGTTGGGTGAGATGTCGCACCGGATGGAGTCCAGCATTGAGCAGATAGGGTCTGAGTCCTTGCAGTCCATTCAGTTGGAGCCCTTGCTCACCCGGCTGGATGACATGCAGACCGCTTTTGCCGCCTTGGGCGAAGCACCTGCGGTGGAAGACGTGCCAGAGCCGTCGTCATCAGCGTCTATTGCTCCCGTGTCAGTTGGTACGACCGTTCATGCGCCGCCATCGGCCGCGTTGGTTGCATTGGCGCCGCTGCGTCAGACGGGCAACCAGTCGGTACGGGTGCGTTCGAAATTGTTGGATCGATTGGTCAATCAAGCCGGTGAAGTGTTGATTACCCGGTCACGTATGGATGCACGGCTGGTCCAAGTACGCGCTTCACTGGATGAGCTCGGTGGCAATTTGGACCGTTTGCGTCAGCAACTCAGAGACGTGGAGTTGCAGTCTGAATCGCAAATGCAATCGCGCTTGGCACAAACCAAGGATTCGGCCCAGGCCTTCGATCCACTGGAATTTGACCGGTTTACACGGGTCCAAGAACTCACCCGCATGATGGCGGAGTCGGTACACGACGTTGCGACAGTGCAGCGCAATTTACAGCGCTCAATCGACGGTACTGAAGACGATTTGATTGCGCAAGGGCGACAAGCCCGTGAGTTGCAGCGCGACCTGTTGCGTACCCGCATGGTCGAGTTTGAAAGCATCTCGGAGCGGCTGTATGGCGTGGTGCGTCAGGCCGCCAAAGATACGGTTAAGCAAGTCAAGCTGGATATTGTGGGCGGCTCCATCGAAATGGACCGTGGCGTGCTGGATCGCATGGCCCCGGCGTTTGAGCACATGCTGCGAAATGCGGTGGTACACGGTATCGAAGAAATGGCCGACCGCGTAAGCGCTGGCAAACCAAGCGCTGGCACTATCACCATTCAGGTGAACCAGGAGAGTAATGACGTTTCCGTGTCATTCACCGACGATGGGGAAGGCTTGCATCTGGATCGGATCCATGCGAAGGCGATCGCCAATGGCGTGCTTGCGGCAGGGGAATCATTGTCCGACGGGGATGCTGCCAATTTGATATTCATGCCTGGGTTTACAACTGCGGATCAGGTTACCGAGTTGGCTGGACGTGGCATTGGTATGGATGTGGTGAGGTCTGAAGTGACCTCGCTCGGCGGGCGCATTGAAACCACGACCGTAAAGGGCCAGGGTACGACTTTTAAACTGGTTTTGCCGCTGACGACTGCGGTCACGCAAGTTGTGATGTTGCGCATGGGGGAGTTCACGATTGGTGTGCCCTCGAATTTGATTGAGACCGTTTTGCGGGTCCCTGCTGCCGTACTGGACCAGTCCTATGTCAGTGATGGTTTTGAAGTGGGTGGTCAGACCATTCCATTCTTCTGGGCGGGGGCACTGTTGCAGGTTTCTGGCCGCAGCAATGAGGTGCAAACCAAAACATTGCCCGTGGCGATTTTGCGAAGCGCAGGACAGAGGATTGCCGTCCATGTGGACGAAATCTTGGGCAACCGAGAGGTGGTGGTCAAGAATCTTGGCCCTCAGTTGGCGCGGTTGCCAGGGCTTGCAGGTATGTCGGTGTTGGCATCCGGCGCGGTGGTCTTGATTTACAACCCCGTAGCACTCGCGACCGTGTACGGTGCGCAGGCCCGACAGCTTCGTGCATCGACAGACGCAACTGCAAGCGCAAGTGGCAGTGGCGAGGGTCCTGCATGGGTGAATCCTGTGGATCAAGTGCCACTCATTTTGGTGGTCGATGATTCGATTACGGTGCGGCGTGTAACCCAGCGGCTTCTCAAGCGCGAGGGTTACCGGGTTGCGCTGGCCGCCGATGGACTTCAGGCGCTTGAAAAACTGCTGGAAGAAAAGCCCGCGCTGGTGCTGTCCGACATTGAAATGCCCAAGATGGACGGTTTTGATTTGGCGCGCAACATACGGGGTGATGCACGGTTACGGGACCTTCCCATCATCATGATCACTTCGCGCATTGCGGAGAAGCATCGCGAGCACGCAAGGAAATTGGGCGTTGACCATTACTTGGGCAAACCCTACTCCGAAGACGAACTTTTGGGCCTCGTTCGCGGTTATTGCTCCTCGCTGACTGAGGTTTGATCCTCTTTTCGGATGACCGCGTAGCGCTGCAATGTTGTTGCCCGCGCTACAGCGTGGTCCACGATCGGGCTTGGGTAGTCGCGGCCCAACACAACACCTGCCGCCGTTAGCGCGGCGGGTTTTGCCAGCCAGGGTGCGTGTATGGATTTGGCGTCCAATAGGCCCAACTGGGGCAGGTATCGCTTGATGAACTTGCCCTGCCCGTCAAATTTTTCACTTTGGGTGACCGGGTTGAAAATGCGGAAGTAGGGTTGCGCATCACATCCGCTGGAGCTGACCCATTGCCATCCTCCGTTATTGGCAGCGAGGTCAAAGTCGTTGAGTTTTCCTGCAAAATACCGCTCCCCCCAGTGCCAATCCAGTCCCAAGTGTTTGACCAAGAAGCTGCCTGCCACCATGCGCAAGCGGTTGTGCATGTAGCCGGTCTGATTCAGTTGGGCCATGGCGGCATCCACCAGCGGGTAGCCGGTCATGCCATCGCACCACGCTTGAAACAGGGCTTGCGCATGCTCCCCTTGTTCCCATTCGATGCGATCGTATTCCCGCTTGTAGCCGCCGGTGGCGACATGGGGGAAATTGGACAGAATTTGAAAGTAAAAGTCCCGCCAAGCCAGCTCACTCAGCCACACGGCCGCTCCCTCGCTGCCCTGCAGCTGTCGCTGTAGAGCCAATCCGACCAAATGTCGAATAGAGACAGTGCCAAACCGCAAATGCACGCCCAGATAGCTGGGCCCCTTGACCGAAGGGAAGTTGCGGGTCTGGTCGTAGTCATCCATCCGCTCCCAAAAATCGTCCAGTAGGGCGTTCGCGCCCGAAACTCCGGGCTTAATATGCAGTTGCTTCAAGTTGGATGGTACAAATTCCAGTGAATCCAGCGATGGCACGGGCACTGCATAGTGGCTGGGCCGTTCTGCCAGGGACGACACGTGCGTCGCAATCGAATGGGTTCGTGGCGGCACGTCGCCCAGGCGGGCCAGCCATGCGCGTTTGTAAGGCGTGAACACGCCGTAGGGTTTGCCGGTTTGGGTCAAAACCTCCCGGTCTTCAAAAATAACGTGATCTTTCACCAACGTCATGCTGATTTGGTGGGTCTCCAGCGCAGACCGAACACTTGCGTCGCGGACAAGAGCCTGTGGCTCATAGTCACGCGCCGCAAATAGCGCGTCAACCCCCAATTCCAGCGCCAATGCGGGAATGTCTTCAACCGCCCATCCGTGTTTGACAATCAACCCAGCGTGCGGCTTGCCGGCCAGATCGCGCAGGCTTGAATCCAGTTCGACCAGCGATTCCCGTATGAACTCCACACGACGGTCGGTGCGGGGCAGAGTGTCCAAAATCTCGCGATCAAAAACAAAAACGCAATGCACCGTGTCGCAACTGGCCACCGCTGCGCTGAGGGCTGCATTGTCGTGGGGGCGTAAGTCGCGGCGAAACCAAACTAGCCCGGTCTTGAATTGAGTTTGCATGGCACCCGTTAAAATGAAAATATGACTGGCGATTCTGCACCCATCAATCTCACAAACCACTTTTTGATCGCTATGCCCGGACTGGTAGATGCGATATTTACAAAGAGCGTGGTCTATGTGTGTGAGCACAGCCCGCGTGGCGCCTTGGGGCTGGTGATCAACAAGCCAGCAGATTTCAACATGGCAGCACTCTTTGCCAAAGTGGACCTTCCATTGCTGCGGACGGACTTGACTGAAAGCCCCGTTTTTTTGGGTGGTCCCATGCAAGGGGAGCGCGGCTTTGTGCTGCACGAACGATCCATTGCAGCGGCAGATGGTGCAGAACAATCCCTGTTTGCGTCCACCATGAAAATTCCTGGAGGCTTGGAGATGACCACCTCCAAAGATGTACTGGACGCCCTGTCTGGCGGAGCGGGACCCCAAAAAGTGCTGGTGTCCCTGGGCTATTCCTCTTGGGGGGAAGGGCAGCTGGAGGCAGAGTTAGGGGCCAATAGTTGGCTCACCGTCGACGCCGATCAGTCCATCATTTTCGATACCCCGATCGAAAAGCGTTACGACAAGGCATTGGCCCTGCTGGGTTTGGAAGCCTGGATGATTTCGACCCAGGTGGGACACGCATGAGCAATGCGCCACTCGCCTCCGCGGCGGTCCCCGTGCCCAGCACGCTCACCACGTTTATTGCGTTTGACTTTGGCCTGAAGCGTACCGGCGTTGCGGTGGGTAACCGTTTGATGGGCACGGCGCAAGCCCAAGGCTCAATCCATGCGCAAGGAGATGCACGGTTTGAGCACATTGCGCAGCGGCTCAAGGAGTGGCAACCCGATGCCATCGTGATCGGGGTGCCGTACCACCCGGACGGTGCTGCGCATGAGAACACGGCACGGGCCAAAAAGTTCGGGCGCCAGTTGCATGGCCGCTTTGGTTTACCGGTGTTTGAGGTCGATGAGCGTTACAGCACGACCGAGGCACTTTCTTCAGGGGCTAAAGATGCCGACGCGGCGTCTGCCTGCATTATTTTGGAACAGTTTTTGAGGAGTTTGGCGTGAGTACATTGGCATTGGATGCGGAGGCGCTGTACCTGGAGTTATTGCGCGGCGTGCAAATGATTTGCCGGGCTGACACGCGTCTGGTCGGCATCACGTCGGGTGGCGCTTGGCTGGCAGAGCGGCTGCAAAAGGATTTGAAACTCAGCGGGCAGGTGGGTACGATTTCTTCGGCCATGCACCGCGACGATTTTGCGCAACGCGGCTTGTCGTCCAGTGCCCAAACGGTGCTGCCTTTTGATGTGAATGGTGCCAATATTCTGGTGCTGGATGACGTTCTGTATACCGGGCGCACCATTCGGGCGGTGATCAATGAATTGTTTGATTTTGGACGCCCGGCCAGCGTCAAGTTGGCGGTACTGGTGGATCGGGGGGGGCGCGAGTTGCCGGTGCAGGCGGACTTTGCCGCTGCGCGGGTTGCCTTGGGTGAAAGTCAATCCCTGTCCTTGGCACGCAGTGACGCGGGCGTGTTCAGTTTTAACGTGAAAGGAGCCTGATCCATGCTCTACAAGCGAAATCCGCAACTCAATAAGAACGGTGAGTTGGTCCATCTGTTGTCGATAGAAGGCTTGCCGAAAAACATCCTGACCCATATTCTGGATACCGCCACCAATTTTGTTTCGCTTAATGATCGCGAAGTCAAAAAAGTCCCTTTGCTGCGCGGGAAGAGCGTGTTCAACCTGTTCTTTGAGAACTCCACCCGCACCCGAACTACTTTTGAGATCGCGGCCAAACGCCTTTCGGCAGATGTGATTAATCTGGACATCGCGCGCTCCTCCGCATCCAAAGGCGAATCACTGCTGGATACCATTGCCAATCTGAGTGCCATGGCAGCCGACATGTTTGTAGTGCGCCATGGCGAATCGGGCGCGCCGTATTTAATTGCCCAGCACGTGGCGCCGCACGTGCATGTCATCAATGCGGGGGATGGCCGCCATGCGCACCCCACCCAGGGCCTGCTGGATATGTTCACCATCCGGCATTTCAAGAAAGATTTTTCCAACCTCACTGTGGCCATCGTGGGCGACGTGTTGCATTCGCGCGTTGCACGCTCGGACATTCACGCCCTGACGACCTTGGGCTGTGCGGAAGTGCGCGTCGTGGGGCCCAAGACCCTGGTGCCATCCGACATGGCGCAAATGGGGGTGCGGGTGTGCCACACGCTGGAGGAGGGCATTCGTGGCTGTGACGTCATCATCATGTTGCGCCTGCAAAACGAGCGCATGAGCGGCGCACTGCTGCCGTCGTCGCACGAGTTTTTCAAGAGCTACGGCCTGACCCCCGAAAAGCTGCAGTTGGCCAAACCGGATGCCATTGTGATGCACCCTGGGCCCATCAATCGGGGCGTGGAGATTGATTCGGCGGTGGTGGACGGCAAACAAAGCGTCATCTTGCCGCAGGTCACCTTCGGCATAGCGGTACGCATGGCGGTGATGAGCATTGTGGCGGGGAATGAAGCATGAAAATTTTGATCAAAGGCGGGCGGGTCATTGACCCGGCAACGCAAAAAAGCACGATGGCGGATTTGGCCATTGCCGACGGGAAAATTCTCGCAATGGGTGACGTGCCCGACGATTTTTCTCCTGACTCGACTATTGATGCAGCGGGCTGCGTTGTCATGCCCGGTCTGGTCGATCTGGCGGTTCGCTTGCGTGAGCCGGGCCATGAACACGAGGGCATGCTGGCATCTGAGATGGCCGCCGCAGTGGCCGGCGGTGTGACCAGTGTGGTGTGCCCGCCCGATACAGAGCCGGTGCTGGACGAGGCCGGCTTGGTGGAAATGCTGCGTTACCGCGCGGAGCGGCTGCACCAAGCGCGCGTGTTTCCGCTGGGCGCATTGACCCGCGGTTTGAAAGGTGAGGTGCTCACAGAAATGCTGGAGTTGACCGAGGCTGGATGCGTGGGCTTCAGTCAGGCCGAAGTGCCGCTGGCCAATACGCAGGTCATGCAGCGTGCCTTGCAGTACGCCAGTACTTTTGG
Organism: uncultured beta proteobacterium; assembly: GCA_903944555.1. Classification (GTDB taxonomy): domain Bacteria; phylum Pseudomonadota; class Gammaproteobacteria; order Burkholderiales; family Burkholderiaceae_C; genus Allorhodoferax. Next base: position 2,406 of record CAJASG010000008.1, on the reverse strand, counting down.
ATTTTCGGTCTGGTTACGCCCGCAAGAGTTGTACTTGGGCAAAGGCGTGGCCGCCAGTGGCCCCTTGGCCACCCGGATGGGTTTGAGTGGCATTCCGGTGGCGGCAGAAACCATTGCGCTGCACACTATTTTTGAACTGGTGCGCGCCACCGGCGCGCGGGTGCACCTGTGCCGCCTGAGCAGCGCGGCCGGCGTCGCGCTGGTGCGCCAGGCCAAAGCCGAAGGTTTGCCGGTGACCTGTGATGTCAGCATCAACTCCTTGCACCTGACCGACGTGGACATCGGCTACTTCGACAGCCGCATGCGCCTGAATCCGCCGCTGCGCCAGCAGCGTGACCGCGACGCCTTGCGTGCTGGTCTGGCCGATGGATGCATTGATGCGCTGGTGTCAGACCACACCCCGGTGGGGGAGGATGAAAAATCACTGCCCTTCGCCGAGAGTGAGCCGGGTGCCACAGGGCTGGAGTTGCTGTTGAGTCTTGCCTGCAAGTGGGCCAAGGACAGCGGTATTGCCCTGGAGCGTGCACTGGCAGTCGTGACCAGCCAACCCGCGGGGGTGCTGGGCGCGGCGCTAGGACCCTTGGCCCAAAGCAGCGGACGCTTGATGGTCGGCGGCGTGGCGGACATTTGTGTCTTTGATCCCGAAGCCACTTGGACGGTGACCCCTTCCGCCCTGCGCAGTCAGGGGCAGCACACGCCATTCGGTGGATACGAGTTGCCGGGGCAGGTGCGCGCCACCTTGGTGGGTGGACACCTCGCCTATTTGGCTTGACCGGCCACAGCCGCACCGCCTGATGGCTGACCAAGTCCCGAAACTCTTCATCGCCTGCTGGCGTTCATGCCGCGTGCTGGCACACGTGCTGGCGGGCGCCTGGACTGTTCGCTTCATTTTTCCGCGCCTGTCTCTTGTGCAAAAAGAAGAACGAATTCAGGCTTGGGCCCTTGAACTGCTTGCGCGGCTAGCTATTAAATTGATAGTGAAAGGCGTGCCCGCCCAAACTGGCCCCGTGCTGTTGGCGTCCAACCATATTTCGTGGCTGGACATCATGGTGCTGCATGCCGCGCGGCATTGCCGGTTTGTCTCCAAATCAGAGTTGCAGCACTGGCCCTTGGTGGGGACTTTGGCGAGCGGGGCTGGCACCTTGTTCATTGAACGCGCGTCGCGCCGGGACGCCATGCGTGTCGTGCACCACATGGCAGAGTGCCTGCGCCAAGGCGAAATTTTGGCGGTCTTCCCGGAAGGCACTACCGGCGATGGCGTTCAACTGCTCCCCTTTCACGCGAACTTGCTGCAAGCCGCGATATCGGCCGATGCGCCGGTGCAGCCGGTGTCGCTGCATTTCGCCGATGAGGCCACGGGGGCCGTGAGTTTTGCGCCGTGCTACCTGGGCGATGACACCCTGGTGCAGTCCATCTGGCGCACCTTGCGTGCCGAAGGGGTGGTTGCGGTGCTAAATTTCGGAGCATTGCAGTCTGCCGATGGCCGTGATCGCCGGGTGTGGGCGGCCGATTTGCGCTCCACCATTGTGGCGCTGCGTGGTGAGGTCAAGCTTCCCGGTTGAACATCACGACGTGGTCGACCTGGGCCCGTATGCCGATCCACTCGCCAAGGGTGTGGTCGTGGTGGCTGGGAACATGGGCCATCACGGTGAGACCACTGGCCAAACGCAAGGTGTATAAAAACTCGGACCCGCGGAATGCCTTGCGCGTGATTTGTGCCATGACTGGGGCATGGTCGTCGTGCACGATGTCGTCGGCCCGCAGCAGCACATCGCATTGCCCGCCTGGGAAGGCGGACGCCAGCGGGCACTCGGCAATATCCGTGAGCTGCCCCAAAGGGGTATCCACTACGGTTTGACCATTTACCTCGGTCAGGGAGGCGGGGGCAAATACGCCATGGCCAATGAACTCGGCCACAAAGCGGGTGGCCGGGCGGTGGTACAGCGTGTAGGCATCGTCCCACTGGTGCAGCGCGCCTTCGTGCATCACACCGATCATGTCGCCAATGGCAAAGGCTTCGAGTTGGTCATGGGTCACAAACAGGGCCGTGGCGCCGGCTGCCTTCAAAATGCCGCGCACCTCATGGGCCAGGCGCTCGCGCAAGTCCACATCCAAATTCGAAAAAGGCTCGTCCAGCAGCAGCAATTGCGGTTTGGGGGCCAGTGCCCGGGCCATGGCCACGCGTTGCTGTTGCCCGCCGGAAAGCTCATGGGGAAATCGCTGCTCGGCGCCGCTCAGGCCAACCCATTCCAGCACCTCTGCCACCCGCGCCGCGCGCTCAGGTTTTGGAAGATGGTGAATGCCAAACGCCACATTGCGGCCCACATCTAGATGGGGGAACAGCGCGTAGTCCTGAAACACCATGCCGATGCGCCGCTTTTCAGCAGGCACGCTGGACTGTGCGCT
>CAJASG010000007.1 GCA_903944555.1 uncultured beta proteobacterium | reverse complement strand
CATTTACCGCGCGGGCTGTCTTCCCGACCGAGTCCGTTGGGCGATTGAATTTCGCCGCTACAAATCACACCTGGTGGCCCCAGAACATCAAGGCATCTCGCCCGTCCACGACAAGATCCGCCTTGGCACCCACTGGCAGGAGGACTTTGGTTGCGACGTGGCCATACGGTAGGTTGGTCAAGATTGGTGTTTTAACCTGACTGCGAAGCCAGTCGACCACAGTTTGCAGCTTGAAGCCTTTGTCGTGAGGAGTCAGTTTGTAGGCGGTGAACTGCCCCATGATGATCGCTTTTTGCCGCGCAAGAACCCCGGAATGGAGTAGTTGAGTCAGCATACGTTCAATCTGGTACGGGTGCTCGGCAACATCTTCCAAAAACAAAATGCCGCCTTTCACCTCGGGGAAATAGGGCGTTCCCAGCAGGGACACAACGATTGACAAGTTGCCGCCCCACACTGTGGCGTTCTTCGCCAACTGCGATCCGCTTTCTACGCTTGTCGAGTCCAAAACGGATGAAGAATCGCGGTTTTGACGCCACCCTGCCCCCTCCCCTTGTCCGGTCAATAAATCATGAAAGCAATCTTCCATGATGTCGTCTGGGAGCTCTATTGCGGTATCACTCGCAGTCGGGCCGACCGCTGACACGCCTCCAACTCCGAATCCTTCACACAAGGCAGGGCCCGCCCAGGTAACGCCACCGGTCTTGGACAGCACGGCCAGCTGAAAGGCCGTAAAGTCGCTGATTCCGACGAACTGTGTTCCTCGCTCAATCGCTTTTGCAACCGCCTTGTAGCGAATCCCCGGCAGAATTCGGGTTAGTCCATAGCCCCCTCGGGAGATCATCGCCACATCAGCACCACTTGCGCACGCACGGTGTATGGCTGCAAGACGCATCGTGTCGTCACCCGCGAAGCGCATATGGCTTGCCAAAGCATCCTGATCGACCTCTACTTCGTGACCCAGGAACTGAAGGCGGCGAATCCCGCGTTTGAAGGCCGCTTTGTCTCTCACGGCGCCGGAGGGAGAATAGATATAGATGTGTTTTTTCACACAGCTATTATCCAGCAGCAAAGTAGTCCAGTGCCGCACGCGCAACAGACTCACCATGCTCTTGGACAAAATGCCCGGCGCCTTCCACCACGATGGGATCCGGGCAATGGCGAATCTGGCACTGTAAATCGTCCATCGTTTTCGGGGTGAAAACAGGATCTAGCGGGCCGATGGCCATCAAGCTCTGCCCATCCCATTCATTTTTCAAAAAGAGCTTGGCCTGTCTGGATACCTCCGCGCCGAGGGCATCCAGACGATCAGGCACCATTGTTGGGAAAACCCGAAGCGCAGCACGGTGTCCTTCATCGGGAAATGGCGCGTTGTAAGCCTCGCACTCTGCATGGGTTAAGTGCGGGGCGCCACGGGCCATCAACCGTCCAATGTCGAAATTAGGTTTCTTCCGGCACATCTCACGCCATGCCAAAAATCCAGCGGGCAGTGGGCTGTCACCACTTGCAAGCAAGGTGTTCATCACCAAAAGTCCCTTGTACCGTGCTGGGCTCACCATGGGCAGGGTTAAACCCAAAAGCCCGCCCCAGTCCTGCACCACTAAAACGATATTTCGCAAATCCAGGTTTGCAATCAGTTCCAATAAGTACGCTCGGTGAAATTCAAAGGTATGCGCTCCAGCGCGCTTCGGTTTGTCACTTTTTCCAAACCCGATCAAGTCAGGAGCGACCACGCGGTGGCCTGCTTCAGTCCATACCGGCAACATTTTTCGGTAAAGATAGCTCCAGCCAGGATTACCGTGAAGGCAAAGATAAACCGTTGAAGCATCGCTTGGGCCCTCGTCCAGATAATGCAAGCGCAAGTTACCAAGGGACGCAAGGTCATTCACATAGTGCGGCGCCCAGGGGTATCCCGGCAGACCGACAAAACGGGCCTCGGGTGTTCGCAAAGCATCCTCGCGCAATGGGGACATTTCGGTACGTCTTCTGGCCCTTTTAGATCTGAAAAAATCCTGCAGTGTTTTTGCACACGAACTCTCCAACACCCCACCCAAAACTTCCGTTTGATGGTTGAGTCGTCTGTCTCCAAACAGGTTCAGGACTGACCCCGCGGCTCCGGTTTTTGGATCGTACGCGCCGAATACAACACGCCGTAGGCGGGCATGCAACATGGCACCGGCGCACATCGCGCAGGGCTCCAAAGTGACAAACAGCTCACACTCGTCCAACCGGTAGTTGCCCAACTCGGTGGCCGCATTTCGCATGGCCATGATTTCCGCATGCCCGGTAGGATCGTGTTGTTGAATAGAAGCATTGCGGCCCACGGCAATGACCTTCCCGTCTTTGACGAGAACCGCACCCACGGGGACTTCCCCGACATTTGCTGCCGCGGCACCCTGCGCAAGCGCGAGACCCATAAAGTGGGCGTCGTCAGGCGAAGCCCCTTCCACCATGCCATCCGCCATTACGGAGATGTTGCTAAACGGTCACGCAGCCACTCATTAAACTGCTGCGGGACCATCCCCTTTGCGTAGAGATAGCCCTGCCCTTCGTGGCAGCCCAATGCCAAGAGTTTCTGGGCCTGTTTCTCGTCTTCGATGCCTTCTGCAATCACGGTCAGGTTCAGGTTACGGCCCAATTCAATGACCATGGATGCAATGTGTCCGCCCGACACATCCTGGTTGAGCTCATTCACGAATGCCCGGTCTATCTTGAGGCGGTCAATGGGCAATTGGCGCAAATGACTGAGTGAGGAATACCCTGTTCCAAAGTCGTCAATGGCGATGGATATGCCCAATTCGCGAACCATGTGTAAGGTTTCGAGCATGAAGTCTGGGTCTTCCATCGCAACCGACTCGGTAATCTCCAACTCCAGGCATTTGGGGTTGATTCCTGTATCGATCAGAGCCGCATTGAGTTTCTCAAGAAACTCCGGGTGCCGAAACTG
>CAJASG010000006.1 GCA_903944555.1 uncultured beta proteobacterium | reverse complement strand
GGCCTTCGCCACCAGGTGCACCGCAGTCGGTTGGTACGGCTTACCGGCCAACTCGAAGGTGCCACTGTCCGGCGTGTACAAACCGGTCAAGACGTTAAAAAAAGTGGTCTTGCCAGCGCCATTGGGGCCGATCAGTCCGTACACCTGACCGCGTTTGATTTTGATGCCCACATCGCTCAGGGCCTGCAGGCCACCGAATCGCTTGGAAACGCCGGAGACGTTTAATACTGTATCTGTCATGTTGATTCCGTTTAGCGCTTGGCTGATCAGGTTTTAGTGCTCTGCAGGGCCTTGCCGTGCTCGGGCGATGGCCACAGGCCACGCGGACGCAAGAGCATGATGGTGATCATGGCCAGCGCAATCAGCAGTTGACGCAGAATAGAGGCGTCCAGTCGACCATCGGTCATGGCCTGCAGTGGGCCGGCCACATAACGCAGCACTTCTGGCAATGCGGACAACAGCACCGCCCCCAGAATCACGCCGGGCAAGTGCCCCACACCGCCCAACACCACCATGGCCACAATCATGACCGACTCCATCAAACTGAAGGACTCCGGTGAAATGAAACCCTGGAACGCACCAAACATGGCACCCGACACACCACCAAAGGTAGCGCCCATGCCGAACGCCAGCAACTTCAGATTCCGGGTGTTGATGCCCATGGCCTTGGCTGCAATTTCATCTTCGCGAATCGCCATCCAGGCACGTCCCACACGGGACAATTCCAGCCGGTGGCTGATTACCACGCTGATCACGACCATGGCCAGGAACAGGTAGTAGTACAGGGACACGGAAGCAAACTCAAAGCCCATCAACGAGACTTTTTTACCCAGGTTCAACCCAAAGAAGCTCACTGGGTCAATCTGGCTGATGCCTTTGGGGCCGTTGGTGATATTGACGGGGTGGTCCAGGTTGTTCAAAAACACCCGGATGATCTCGCCAAAGCCCAAGGTCACGATGGCCAGGTAGTCACCGCGCAAACGCAGCGTAGGCGCACCCAACAAAATGCCAAAAATACCGGCCACGGCCGCTGCCAGCGGTACCACAATCCACAGCGGCGTATGCAGGCCCTCCGGGAACATGGCTGCAATGGCGGGGAAGGTATCCGTCAGGTGCGGTGAGCCCAGCAAGCCGTACATATAGGCGCCAATGGCAAAAAACGCCACGTAACCCAAGTCCAGCAGGCCTGCATAACCCACCACAATGTTCAGCCCCAGGGCGAGCAGCACAAACAGCAGGGCCATGTCGGCAATACGCACCCAGGCGTTGCCAAACCCCTGCAGCACGATGGGCAGCACCAGCAAACCAATGGCCGCCAGCACGAAAAGAATGATTTTTTGTTGTTTCATGTTTGCAATTTCCTCAAGCGCGATCAGCGACACGTTCGCCAAGCAGGCCCGAGGGGCGCAGCGTCAGCACAATGATCAAAACGATGAAGGCAAAAATATCGGAGTAGTGGCTGCCCAGCACGCCACCGGTCAGGGCGCCAATGTAGCCCGCACCAATCGACTCAATCAGTCCCAGCAAGATGGCACCAACCACCGCGCCCGCCAAATTGCCGATGCCACCAAACACGGCCGCCGTAAATGCCTTGAGTCCGGGCAAGAAGCCCATCGCATGTTGTGCGGTGCCGTAGTTGGATGCGTACATCACACCAGCAATGGCGGCCAGCACGGCGCCAATGATGAAGGTGGCCGAAATCACCACATCGGGCTTGACCCCCATCAGTCCGGCAACACGGGGATTTTCAGCCGTGGCCCGCATGGCGCGCCCCAACTTGGTGTAATTCACCAGCCACATGAGCACCGCCAGGGAGACCGCCGTCACACTCAAAATCACCACCTGTGTGGGCGTAATCACAGCGCCCGCTATGTCAATCGTGTTGCTGGACAACAAGGTGGGGTACGACTTGTAGTTGGGCTTCCAGATGATCATGGCCAGCGTTTGCAGCAAGATCGACATGCCGATGGCAGTGATCAGCGGCGCCAGCTTGGGGCTGTTGCGCAAGGGACGGTAGGCCACCTTCTCAATCACGAAATTGAGTGCGGCCGCCACGACGCAGGAGATGATGAGCGCAATGAGAAGGATCAGATAGCCCGGGGTTCCGGGCATGGACTCTTGCATCAGACCAATGATGGTCCAACTGGTCAAGGCACCGACCATCATGACTTCGCCATGGGCAAAGTTGATCAGTCCGATGATGCCGTACACCATGGTGTAGCCCAAGGCGATCAGGGCATACATGCTGCCCAACACCAGACCGTTGATGATCTGTTGTATAAAAATATCCATATAACTTCTCCGATTTTTGGCCGGCGCTTTAGTCAGCTCCCTGCTGACGAGCGGTACGGCCTTATGAGCACTACCAAATCTCTAGCAATAAACCTGCCATGTATCGACCCACGAACGACACTGGCAGAGGGGTGGACGCGATTGTAGCGAAGGGGCCCCACTCGGTCGTCCTTGATTTCCATGGGTTTACCCTTAACATTTCAGTCCATCAGTTCAAACTCGCTTTAATAAGAATCTCTAATAACCACTGCGATTTAGGCCCGTTGTCCACGATGTGTCCGTCAATTGATTCTCCATTGCGCTATGGATGTACTATCCCAAAGAGTGCCACGGCTGTTGGATGACCCGTTGGCCGGCACGTCGTTGAAGACACCTATAAATATGAACCAAAAATCCTTCGCCCCCAGCGGCGTGGACGTTGACGACCGCCTGAACTGGGCACCGTCATCCCTGTTTTTGAAGGTCGCTCTAGTAACCCTGCTAACCGGATCATTGGTGATGATTCCTGTCATGCGGATGGTGGCCCCAGACCAAGTCTGGCGTATGTTGGGCCCAGTTTTCGGCGCGCTGGTGGCAGGATTGAGTTGGCTCTTTGCAGCCCGTGGGAATTATTACGTGGCAGCACGGATATTTGCGGTGGGTGCCTGGCTGATCGTGAGCATGTTGGCCATGCTGGTGGGCGGTGTGCGCACCCCTGTTGTGATGGTATATCCGGTGATCATCATGCTGGTGGGCTGGCTCTACAACGTGCGCACGACCTTGGCAGTAGCGGGCTTGACCGGCCTGACCATTGCAGGCCTGACCATTGCAGAAATAGTGGGTATCACACCGCAACTACCCGAGACACACCCGGTAATCTATGGAGTGTTTGAGCTGTTGGTCTCTGCACTGGCAACCATCATGATTGTGTTTCTGGCGCGCTCCTACAAAACCCGTCTGCAAGAACTACAAACCTTCGGGGATGCCTTCGCCCAAAGAACCGCTGAATTGGAAGCCAGCCAGACCCGTCTAGATATGGCCATCAAGGCCACCCAAATGGTGTTTTGGCACTGCGATTTTGTCAATGACCAACTGATTTACGACAACATCATCGCACGCTGGATGGGCCTGCCCGATGGCTCGGGACCCAAGACACTGGCGCAGTGGCTGGAGCGGATTCACCCGGAGGACCAGGGGGGATTTGTGGAGCGTCTCGCGCGGGTGAAAAGCACGCCGGGTTTGGCACTGGATATGGAATACCGCCTAGCCACCCAGGCCGATGGCTGGGTGTGGGTCCACACCAGCGGTGCCATTGTGCAGCGGGATGCGACCGGTCTGGCGCTCACGGCCAGCGGAGGAAGCATCAATATTTCCCAGCGCAAGGAAGCCGAATTCGCAATCAAAGCCAGTGAAAGCCTGCTGCGCAGCACGCTGGAGTCCATCGACGAGGGCGTTTTATTGGTGTCTAACGTCGGCAAGGTTCTCAGCGTCAACCGCCGATTCAAGGAATTGTGGCGGGTGCCCGAGAGCATCCTTGAGATTGGCGAGGACGGTGCACTGCTGGCCCATGTAGTGAAGCAATTGCTGGAGCCGGAAGAATTTTTAAATCTGGTCCACAAGCTTTATGGCGGGAATGCCGAAGAACGGGACACCGTCACTTTCAAGGACGGACGTGTTTTTGCCCGCTTTACCCGCGCACTTGCGAATGGCCCCGACAGTGGACGCATTTGGTGCTTCAAAGACATTACTGCGCAAGTTCAGGCGCAAACGGCCTTCGCCGCATCGCACAACCTGTTACTCACCGTGATTGACACTGCACCGATGCGCGTGTTCTGGAAAGACAAAAACTTGCACTACTTGGGGTGCAACAAGAATTTTGCACAGGATGCCGGTCTACTCCACCCCAGAGAGTTGATTGGCAAAGACGATTACCAAATGGGTTGGGCTGCACAGGCAGAGCAATACCGCAGTGACGACCGTGCGGTCATGCAATTGGGCGTCGGCAAGTTGTCTTACGACGAGGTGCAAACAACACCCGCTGGACAAGCCATGTGGCTGCGAACTTCAAAGGTCCCACTGAAGGACGCTAACAACGAAACCATGGGTATTGTTGGCATGTACGAAGACATTACGGATCGTAAGCATGCCGAGGAAAATTTGCACTTGGCAGCCAGTGTTTTCGGCCATGCCCGCGAGGCCATCATGATTACCTCGGCCAGTGGTGAAATTGTGGATGTCAACGAAGCATTTACCCGCATCACCGGTTACGCACGCGAAGAGGTGATGGGCAAGAACCCGCGCATCATGAGCTCGGGGCGGCAAAAGCGCGATTTTTATGCCACGTTGTGGACCGACCTGGCCCATCAGGGCCATTGGGTGGGTGAGGTCTGGAACCGCCGAAAAAATGGAGAAGTATTTGCCGTGATGCAAACCATCAGTGCGGTGCGCGATACGCAGGGTGCGTTGCAGCACTATGTGTCGCTGTTCTCCGACATCACGGCACTGAAGGAGCACCAGCACCAGCTGGAACACATTGCCCACTTCGATGCCCTGACCAACTTGCCCAACCGCTCCCTGCTGGCGGACCGGCTCCAGCAAGGCATGGCCCAAACGCAGCGCCGTGGCAAGTTGTTGGCCGTGGCCTATTTGGATTTGGACGGTTTCAAGGCCATCAACGACAACTACGGCCATGACGCGGGCGACCATTTGCTCATCACCCTTGCCAGCCGCATGAAGCAAGCTCTGCGTGAGGGCGATACCTTGGCGCGCATGGGGGGCGATGAATTTGTGGCCGTGCTGGTAGACCTGCCTGACGTGACGGCCAGCGAGCCCTTGCTCACCCGCCTGTTGGCCGCTGCGGCCCAGCCAGTGCAGTTGGGCCACCACACGCTGCAAGTGTCTGCCAGCCTGGGCGTAACCTTCTACCCCCAAACCGACGATGTGGACGCAGACCAAATGCTGCGCCAGGCCGACCAGGCCATGTACCAGGCCAAGCTGTCAGGCAAGAACCGCTACCACGTGTTCG
>CAJASG010000005.1 GCA_903944555.1 uncultured beta proteobacterium | reverse complement strand
GCAAGCAGCTCCTAAAAATATAGCAAATGTTGCTGCCTTGGGCGCGGTGCAGTGGCTGGTTGTGCCACGCCATCCGCAGCGGTTTGATGAAGTGGCGCGGCTTTTTCAGGACGCTGGCTTGTCAGTCGCACGGCGCAGTGCCTGGGGTGCTGGGGATCCGACCCCGGCCGATGTCTGGCTGGGCGACACACTGGGGGAAATGGCGCTTTACTTTGGCCTGGCCGATGTTGCGCTCTTGGGCGGCAGTTTTGCCCCACTGGGCGGGCAGAACCTGATCGAAGCCGCCGCCTGCGGCTGCCCGGTGCTGATGGGGCCGCACACCTTCAACTTTTCGGAAGCGGCTGAGTTGGCGCAAGAGGCGGGTGCGGCCTTTGAAGCCGTCGATCTGTCCGATGCGGTGGACCGTGCCTTGGCGGTAGTGCAGTCGCCGCCGGAATTGGCCCAAGCTCGTCAAGCGTCACTGGCCTTGAGCCAAGCCCACCGTGGTGCAGCGCAGCGCACTGCGCTGGCGGTACGGGGCTTGCTGTCGCGGTAGTTGCTGCTTTTCTTGCCACCATTGCGGTGGAAAAGACCCTGCATTTCAATCTTCATCCTTAGCATTTGGCGTGCCATACTCGCCAAACTTCGCTTGAATACCTGTCGCCAACACTGCGACAGACAAAGCACAGCCAGACCCGAAAACACCATGGCCTCCAACACCCAAAAACTTCAACACGCCACGGCATGTTTCAATGCCGGCCAATTTGATACGGCGAAGGCGTTGTGCATCGAACTATTGCGCAACGAGCCTGTTGACGTGGAGGTGCTGCACCTCAGTGGGATCATTTCAGCGCAAGCGAAAAACTTCAATGTTGCAGCCGATCTTCTGTACCACGCAATCAACCTGGCGCCCGACAATGCGCAATACCACTCCAGTTTGGGAAACGTGTTGTTTGCCCTGCAGCGCCCTGCCGAGGCGCTTGCCGCCTATGACAAAGCCATACTGCTCAAATCGGACTATGCACAGGCCTACACCAATCGAGGCAATGTTCTGGTTGCGGTTGGGCGGACGGACGAGGCACTGCTCAGCTACGAACGTGCAGTAGCACTCCTTCCAGAGTACGCGCAGGGGCACTACAGCCTGGCTGCATTGCTGGTCCATTTGCAACGCCTGCCAGAGGCACTGGCCCGATACGGCGAGCTCATTGCGTTGCAACCTGAGAACCCGCTGGCCCACCACCACCGCGCAATCGTGTACCGCGCACTGCACCAGACCCAGGCCGCCATTGACGGCTTTGAGACTGTGCTTTCCATCGCACCTGACGACGTCGTTGCACTGGTCAACCTAGGCAATGAACGACTGGAGTTGCAACAGGTTGATGCTGCAATGGTTTGCTACGAAAAGGCCATCGCGTTCCAGCCCGATTTGGCAGAAGCCCAGTGGAATAGGGCACTCATTTGGCTGATGCAAGGCCATTTGAAGGAGGGTTGGAAGCACTACGAATGGCGGTGGAAAAAGCCGGAATTCATGGCCGCGTCATTCGGGGCCAAAATCCCCCTGTGGCATGCGCAAGCCCCACGCCCTCGCAACCTTTATATCTGGGCCGAGCAGGGTGTGGGTGACGAGGTTATGTTTGGCGCACTCTTGCCACAAAGTCTGCAATTGGCCGACCGTGTCACGGTGCATGTGGACCCGCGACTGGTCCCCTTGTTTAAACGCTCCATGCCCGATGTCGATATCCAGCCAAAGCAGGTTTTGGCACCGGACCATGATTTTGACGCACGGCTTCCCATGGGAAGCCTGGCGCGTGAGTTTTGCAATACGCCGATGGCGTTTCGAGCGATCGCATCGCCCTTCCTCAAAGCCGATCCAGCGCGTGTGCAAAGTCTCAAAAACAAGCTTCACGCAACGCAGACCGAGGTAAGGCCATTGGTGTGTGGTCTGAGCTGGACCAGCAATGCGCTGACTGGGCAGGCCCGTAGTATCGAATTGACAACACTGCTCAGTTCCATTGATGCGCCAGGGCTACAGTTTGTGTCGCTGCAGTATGGCGAGGTGCAACAGGATGTGGCCGATGTCAGGCACGCGCTGGGTACACAAGTGCACTGCGAGGATTCGGTGGATAACTTCAACGACTTGGATGGACTTGCCGCACTCATAGACGCGTGCGATCTGGTGATCTCCATCGACAACTCCACAGCCCACATGGCAGGCGCACTGGGCAAGCCTACGTGGCTGTTATTGCCTTTTGCCGCCAATTGGCGCTGGGGGCTCCATACCCAGATCAGCCCGTGGTACCCCACTGTCAAGTTGTACCGGCAGGCCGCGCCTGCGGACTGGAGTGCGGTCTTTGCGCAGGTGCGCCAAGACCTTGCGCACGCGCTACTGCGCTAGCAGCGTGTTGACAGCCTGCAGGTCGTCGGCTTGCAGGATGCCCGCGGCTTGGCGCAGCTTCAGTCCACCCAGCAGCACGTCGTAACGGGCTTTGGCCAGCTTGGCCTTGGTGT
>CAJASG010000004.1 GCA_903944555.1 uncultured beta proteobacterium | reverse complement strand
CCCGAGATCCCCGAGCTGACCTGGTTTTTGACCTGCGTTACCGGAAAAGGCATTTTGAACCGTGCCCACGCCTACAAGGCGGCGGTCGACAAAAACATGGCGTCCGACCAAGAGCCCGACATGGATGTCAATGCGGGGCTGTTCATGTACCCGGTGTTGATGGGCGCAGACATTCTGATGTTCAACGCCCATAAGGTACCCGTGGGCCGGGACCAGATCCAGCACATCGAGATGGCGCGCGACATGGCGCACAGCTTCAACCACCGTTATGGCGAGCATTTTGTGCCGCCCCAAGCGGAGATCGAGGAGTCTGTAGCAACCTTGCCAGGGCTGGATGGACGCAAGATGAGCAAGAGCTACGACAACACCATTCCGCTGTTTGCACCGCGCGAGCAACTCAAGAAGTTGATCATGGGCATCGTCACCGATTCACGGGCGCCTGGCGAAGCCAAGGAAACCGAGGGCTCTGCCTTGTTCCAGATTTACCACGCGTTCGCAAGTGAAGAAGAAACCGAAGCCCTGCGCCAAGCCTATGCGGACGGAATTGCCTGGGGTGACGCAAAACAGGTTCTGTTTGAACGCATTGACCGGGAAATTGCACCGATGCGTGCCGCGTATCAAGACCTCATGGACGACCCTGCACGCATTGAAAGTATCCTGCTGGCGGGCGCCGCCAAGGCACGCAAGCTGTCCAGCCCGTTCATGGCCCAGTTGCGCCACGCGGTAGGCCTGCGCAGCTTGCACACCTCCGCTGTCGCCACGACCGTCAAAGCCACCAAAGTAGCCATGGCAAGTTTCAAACAGTACCGCGAGAAAGACGGCAAGTTTTACTTCAAGCTGGTCGATGCGCAGGGCAATTTGCTGCTGCAAAGCCTGGGCTTTGAGTCACCCAAGGTGGCCGGCCAAAGCATTGCGCAGTTGCAACAACAAGGGGGGGCGGGCTTACTTGCAATGACCCATCTGTTGGAGCCCCAGTCAGCAGACCACCAAGCCGCGATTGCGGCCGCCCTGGCCGAGATGGCTCAGGACAAGGCGTAAAAACACCGCTGGCGATTCCGTTCAAACGGCTGCTTAGCCGTTGAACTCCCAGCTTTTCTTTGCGCCCAGCACCACATTGGGGTATGGCGCCTTGCCACGTGAGCCGTTGTAGCGGCCCAGTGTTAAAAACAGATCGCCCTTTTCCCGGTCTAAATAGTGGCGCAGGATGACGCAGCCAAAGCGCAGGTTGGTGTGCATGTTAAATAGCTTGTTGGCATCACCATCACCTAGCACCCGCGTCCAAAATGGCATGACTTGCATGAAACCGCGCGCGCCCGCGGAGCTGATGGCGCGCTTTCGAAAATTGCTTTCAACCTGAATCAAGCCGAGCACCAAGTCCACATCCAACCGGGACCGCTTACAGTTGTACCAGACGGTTTGTAAGAACTCATCGCGGTCCTGGAGGGTTCTGAGATCCGAACGGCGGCTCACGAGGCGCCGGTTCATTTCGACCTTCCACCGCAGGTAAGCCAAGCGTGCCTCGGTACTGGAAAACACCGGCTCGGGTGGCTCGCTGCTTGCAATGGCCGAACT
>CAJASG010000003.1 GCA_903944555.1 uncultured beta proteobacterium | reverse complement strand
CCGGGTGGCAGGTCGCGCTCGAATTCAAAGGCCCAGACGCGGTCGCTGATCCAACGGCCAGACCCCTGGGTGGCCTGGGCGTCCGTGCAGCTCAGGCTCAACGGGGCCGCCGCTTTGGGGTCGCCAAAGTTGACCGCACTGTCGTCAAATTTCGCCACCACCTGGCGCACCCGGGCCACTTCGCCCTGGGGTGACAGGCTGGTGATTTGAAAGGCGTGGGACGACCAAGCAGCGACGACCATGCCGCAGATCAGGATGAGTTTTTGGTAATACACGCAGGCTCCCGAAAGTCAGCGCGTAGCGTAGCCCAAAAATGGGAAGACGGCATACCAAAGCCAGATGCGGCGGCAGCAAAGCGACTTCCAATATACTGTCAATAACAACAGTATTATTAATTTTTCACCTGAGGTCTCCATGCTCGACGACACCCCAGCACCTACCGGCCTGTTTACCGATGACAGCCAAGTCTCCCGCTGCGTGTGGTGCCGCGCCACACCCCATTACCAGAACTACCACGACACGGAGTGGGGCTTTCCGGTGGCGGATGAGCGGCGTTTATTTGAAAAAATTTGCCTCGAAGGTTTCCAGGCGGGCCTCAGTTGGTTGACGATTTTGAACAAGCGCGAAGCGTTCAGACAAGGTTTCGCCAATTTTGAGATGGACCAGGTGGCCGCGTTTGGCGAGGCCGATGTGAAGCGCTTGGTGTTGGACGCCGGCATCGTGCGCCACCGGGGCAAGATTGCATCCACCATCAACAATGCACAGCGCGCGATCGTGTTGCGCCAGGAATTTGGCTCGTTGGGGGCCTACCTCTGGGGCTTCGAGCCTGCGCCCGAGTCCCGCCCCGGCCAGATCACGCGCCAGACCTTGAGCGGCATGACCACATCGCCCGAGTCCATTGCGCTGTCGAAAGACCTGCGCAAGCGCGGCTGGAGCTTTGTGGGGCCCACCACTATGTACGCATTGATGCAGGCCATGGGGCTGGTGAACGACCACCTGGAGGGCTGCAGCGCAAGGGAGCGCGCGCTGGAGGCGCGGCGGTCGTTTCAGTCCCCGAAGCACACGCCCAAGTCGCGCCCGGTTTGAAGTGTGTCGCAGTCCATTGGGACGGCTTTCATGCGCCCGGCTACTTCCTCCAGGCTCACGTAGTTGACGTTCGGAAACGCCAGCGCCACCATCACGCCGGAAAGACCTTCTTCCAGCGCACGCACGGCGGCGCTGCCAAAGCGCAGCGCTGCCAGTCGGTCAAATGCGGTGGGGCTGCCGCCACGCAGCAAATGACCCAGCACGACCACCCGCGCATCTTTGCCGGTGCGCTGGGCCAGGTCTTGCGCAATGCGCTCGCCAACGCCGCCCAGACGCTCCGCGTGGCCGACCTCGGCCGGTGCCAGCAGGGCGCGCTGGCCGTGGTGGGCTTGTGCGCCTTCGGCGACCACCACCAGGGTGTACATGCGACCTTCGGCATCGCGTTCAGCGATTTTTGCCGCAACCTTGTCCAGATCGAACGGGATTTCGGGAATGAGAATCGAGTGCGCGCCACCGGCAAGGCCGGCGTGCAGTGCAATCCAGCCAGCGTAACGGCCCATCACCTCCACCACCATCACACGCTGGTGGCTCTCGGCTGTGCTGTGCAGCCGGTCCAGGCATTCCGTGGCAAACGAGACTGCTGTGTCAAAGCCAAAGGTGGTGAAGGTTTTGTCCAAGTCGTTGTCGATGGTTTTGGGCACACCCACCACGCGCAAGCCTTTGCGGTGCAATTCGTTGGCGATGGTGAGTGAGCCATCGCCACCGATGGAGACCAGGGCGTCGATG
>CAJASG010000002.1 GCA_903944555.1 uncultured beta proteobacterium | reverse complement strand
GCAACAACGCCATACGCACAACGCCCCCGCCTAGGCAAAATTTTGGCGCTAACTGTAAGCGTGTCTTCATCAAGTTGGGTTGGGCTATTTTTTATCTCTTCGGCTAGCAAGCCTATATTTTCTTCAAACTGGATTTATGTCTGGATAGTGGGTTTGGCGATAGGTTTCGCTGTCATTCTTTGGTATGTTTTTAGCGGAGGGGGACAGGGCAGCCGATTTTGGAATGGATGCATCCGGCTTGCTGGCGTGGTTGTCTGGGCTGGTGCAAATGTTTATGCACTGTTACCGGTAGTAATGTGGCCATCATTTGCAGGCCTTGAGCTAGATAAGCCTTTACTTGAGTTCGCATATATTGCTGGTTCCGGATTGTTTCTTTGGTGTTTCTATGGAATTCATCTGGCCGTACAGTTAAATCCTCAGCCAAAAAAAGAAACCCCTTGGACGATCACCTTGATCTTTACCGGTCTTCTCGCTTTGATGGTGTTACCGGCAATACTGTTGCAGCCGAAGTTTCACAATTGGTTGATGAACCGTACTTCAGTTCGTATGGCGGATGTGCAACTCGCGCTGAAACCAGAGGCCTGTGCGACGCTTAGGGCGAGTGGAATACCCGTTGCGAAGTCATTGAGCGCAGAAAAAGCTGATGATGAAGTCGTGAGCTGCCTTCTTAAAGAAGCGACGGTTCTGCTCAGAATTGGCGAACGCTGGCAAGTTTCTATCTGTGAAATAGTTGGGGCGAATGGCCAACTGCACAAGTTCACATTGAGCAGTGACGATATCGCTAGCTGGACGCAATCAAAAGTGACAGCGGTCGTCCTCCCCGACACAGTCGCTGCAAACAAAATGTGTGTTTTGTAGAGTTCAACGCATGAGCAATATCAAATTACTCCAACCTTCCATTGGCATCGCCACCGGAGTACAACGCAGTGCGTCCGATCTAAATGAGTCACTGCAAACGCCGTATGAACGGTTGCCAGGGCGCTCCCCGCGCAGCCGTAAATCGAAGGAAAGAACCCATGCGTGATGTGCAGTACTGGGCCAGCCTGGTGCATGAGCTGTGTGCCATGCCCCACGAAGCAGGCTGGGTGGAGTTCAAGCACAACAATGCCGAGCCGCAGGAAATTGGTGACTACATTTCTGCCCTGGCCAATGCATGTGCCCTGGAGGGCAAAGCCCATGCCTACCTGCTGTGGGGTGTAGAGGACGCAACCCATGAATTGCTGGGCACGTCGTTTGACCCTTTCAGCAAGCGTGTTGGCAACGAAGAGCTTGAGAGCTGGCTGTTGCGCCAGCTCACGCCCAAACTGGGCTTTCAGTTCATTCCGATGGAGGTGAATGGCAAAAGGCTTGTGCTGCTGGAGATTGACTGCGCGACGCGGCACCCGGTGCAGTTTGCCGGGTCTGAGTTCATTCGGGTGGGCTCGTACAAAAAGCGCTTGAAAGACTTCCCTGAGAAAGAGCGGGCGCTTTGGCGCGCGCTGGACTCCACGCCTTTTGAGCGTTTGCCCGCCGCCGAAAAGCTCACGGGCGACGATGTTCTGAGGCTGTTGGACTACCCCAGTTATTTCGATTTGGTCGGCCGGGCTTTGCCGGATGGTCACAGTGCCATTTTGGAGGCGCTGGCAGCCGACCGTTTGATTGAAGCGGCGGGCGGTGGGCACTGGAATGTACTGAACGTGGGCGCCGTTTTGTTAGCCAAGCAGTTGTCTGACTTTGGCCGCTTGAAGCGCAAAGCGGTGCGGGTGGTGGTTTACAAAGGCAAGGGCCGGGTAGAAACCCTGCGCGAGCAAATGGGAGCCAAGGGCTATGCCTGTGGTTTTGAGGGCTTAGTGGGTTTTATCAACAATTTGCTGCCGGTAAATGAGGTGATTGGCCGGGCCTTGCGCAAGGCGGTGCCGGTGTACCCAGAGTTGGCGATTCGGGAGTTGGTGGCCAACGCGCTGATTCACCAAGACTTGTCGGTTAGCGGAAGCGGGCCGATGGTCGAGATTTTTGACGACCGCATGGAGATCACCAACCCCGGAGTGCCCTTGGTCGATCCCTCACGCATGTTGGACAGTCCGCCCAGGTCGCGCAATGAGCGGCTGGCTTCGCTGATGCGGCGCATGGGAATTTGCGAAGAGCGTGGCAGCGGGGTGGACAAGGTGGTGTTTCAAACCGAGCTTTTTCAACTGCCAGCGCCAGCTTTTGAGGTAACAGGTGACTCCACGCGCAGCACACTGTTTGCGCCGCGCACCTTGACGAAGATGGAACAGGGCGACCGTGTGCGGGCGGTGTATTTGCATGCCTGCTTACGCTACGTAGAGCGCGAGTTCATGACCAATACGACTTTGCGGGAGCGCTTTGGGATTGACACCAAAAACAGTGCTACCGCTTCGCGACTGATTAAAGAGGCACTGGGGGCCGGCGTTATCCGCTTGCAAGACCCCACCGCGCCACCCAAAACCCGGCGCTACCTGCCGCACTGGGCCTGAATTTGCTTGCTGGGTGTTTGATGGAATCGAATAATCGGCCGACCGGCCTGAAAAATATCCTTACAAATCAACAACTTGCAAATCAAAGGGTACTTGCTGGGTATTTGATGGGGCGGTGTGGTCATCAAGGGGGCCAGGCTCGATTTACCAACAACTAATGAAAAGACAAGGCACCGACATGCATGAAATCATCTGCCCCCACTGTGGCAAGGCATTCAAAATCGACGAGGCGGGGTACGCAGATATTCTGAAGCAGGTTCGCGACGGCGCGTTCGAGCAGCAGTTGCATGAGCGACTTGAATTGGCCGAGCAAGACAAGCGCACTGCCGTCGAGCTTGCGCAGGCCAAAGTGGCCGGCGAAATGCAGAAGTCTGCGGTAGCCAAGGACTCCGAAATCCAGGCACTCAAGGCCAAGCTTGATGCGGGTGAGGTTGCGCGCAAGCTCGCCGTGACCGAGGCCCTCAGTGCGGTGCAAAAAGAGCGTGACGCGCTCGCGAACGAACTTGAACAGGCAAAGCGTGAAAAGCTAGCGGCTTCAGAGCTAGCTGAGGTAAAGCTCACAAATGGGCTACAAAATGCCGCCGCGACCAAGGATGCGGAGATCCAGGGCTTGAGAGCAAAACTAGGCGCCGCCGAGCTCATACAAAAGCTGGCGATCACCGAGGCTGTGAATGTGGTCGCGCGGGAACGCGACGAGTTGAAGAATGGCTTGGCACGGGCCGAGCTTGAAAAGCAACTCGCAGAGAAGTCGCTCAAAGACAAGTACGAAACGCAGATCAAGGATCGCGATGATGCGATAGAGCGCCTGCGCGACATGAAGGCGCGCCTATCCACCAAGATGGTTGGCGAGACGCTGGAGCAGCACTGCGAGACGGAGTTCAACCGCATTCGCGCAACGGCGTTTCCCCGGGCCTATTTTGAGAAGGACAACGACGCACGCACCGGCAGCAAGGGCGACTACATTTTTCGCGACCTGGACGAGCCCGGCACCGAGATCGTTTCGATCATGTTCGAAATGAAAAATGAGAACGACCGCACCAGCACCAAGAATAAGAACGAGGATTTCCTGAAGGAGCTGGACAAGGATCGCCTTGAGAAGGGGTGCGAATATGCCGTGCTGGTCTCCCTGCTGGAGCCAGACAGTGAGCTGTACAACACCGGCATCGTGGATGTGTTCCATCGCTTTCCCAAGATGTACATCGT
>CAJASG010000001.1 GCA_903944555.1 uncultured beta proteobacterium | reverse complement strand
TGGACTCCCAAGGCTACGTCACGATTGTGGGGCGCAGCAAGGACCTCATCATCAGCGGCGGCTACAACGTCTACCCGGCCGAAATCGAAGGCTATATCAATGCTTTGCCCAGCGTCGCCGAGAGTGCGGTGGTGGGCGTGCCGGATGCTGATTTTGGTGAAGTGGGCGTGGCCGTGGTGGTTGCCAAGTCCGGTGTGCTGTTGCAGCCCGCTGCCGTGCTAAGCCAACTCAAGGCCATGCTGGCGAATTTCAAAATCCCCAAGCGCTGTTATGTGGTGCCGGAGTTGCCCCGCAACGCCATGGGCAAGGTCCAAAAAAACCTGCTGCGGGCGCAATATGCAAGTGAACGATAGTTGATGGTTAACCCGCTGAAAAATTGCACCGATTCAAGCGTATTATGGTTTTTTTTGCGAAATATCAATCAATAACAGGAGCCGCTTTATGAAAGTTTCCCAGGTCGTCATCCGCAACGCCAATCCCTCAGTCTCAGACCTTGCTGCATTGGCCGCAATCAATCCTGGCTTGGTACTTGCATTTGGTTCTGTGGAAGCATTGAAAGGTGGAGCCACAGCCATTGCTGCAGCGTTTGCGGGCGCACATCGCGTGGGTTGCTCAACAGCAGGGGAAATATCGCAAGACGGTGTGGATGATGGCACCCTGGTGGTGACTGCTGTGCAATTTGATCAAATACAAGTCGAGCAGGTAAGCACCACGTTGGACGGCATGGACGATTCGTTCGCTGCGGGAAAACGACTGGCAAGCGGGTTGGCGCAGGAAGGCCTGCGTGCCGTATTGATTTTTGGCCAGGGCGTTGCCATCAATGGCAGTGCCTTGTTGTCGGGCATGACGGAAGTGGTGGGAGCCGGGATTCCGATCACGGGTGGCTTGGCTGGTGACGGCGGCGCCTTCCAGCAGACGTGGGTGCTGGATGACACTGGCGTTAGCAGCAACCGGCTGGTCTGTATTGGTCTGTACGGGGATAAGCTGGAGTTCTCCCACGGCTCATTCGGTGGTTGGTCGCCATTTGGGCCCGCACGCAAGGTGACCCGATGCGAGAACAATGTGCTGTATGAGTTGGACGGTGAATCCGCATTGCAGGTGTACAAAAAGTACCTCGGTGAACATGCCAAGGGTCTGCCAGCGTCAGGCCTGCTGTTCCCCTTTGCCATGTTGGGCAGTGACCATAGCGAAGTGGGCTTGATCCGCACTATTTTGGGCGTTGACGAGGCTGCGGGCAGTTTGACGCTGGCGGGCGAAATTGACCCCAATGGATATCTCAAACTCATGCACGCCAACACCGATGCGTTGGTGGATGGCGCCGAGGCCGCAGCGCAGGCGGCTGTGAAGATGCAGAACCACCCTGGCCAGGGCTTGGCGCTCTTGGTGAGTTGCGTGGGTCGCAAGCTGGTGATGGGCGGACGCGTGGACGAAGAAGTCGAGGCTGTGGCAGACGTTTTTGGCACTGGTGCCACTTTGGCTGGTTTCTATTCCTATGGCGAGATCAGTCCGTTCACCAAAGCGGTGGAGTGCAAGTTGCATAACCAGACCATGACGATTACCTATATGTCAGAGTCTGATTGATTTCCGACCTCACCGGCCACTCGTTTCATGCACAAGCTACTCGCACGGCAGTTCAAGCGCAATCTGGGGGTCGATGAGGCACAGTTGTCGGCTGTGTTCGAAGAGCTCAAGCGTTTGGTTGACGGTGGCACGTTGTCGGACAGTGCGGGTCGCATGCTGGTGGGGCTGGAATCGTTCCTGCAAAGGGTGGACGAGGCCTACCAGCAAAGTGACCGCGATTTGGACCTGAAGACTCGCAGCTTGGAACTGAGTTCCGTGGAGCTGACCGAAAGCAATACCCGCATGCGGGAAGAGTTGGCGAGTCGTACACGGGCGATCGAAACCTTGCGCACCACCGCAATGGGGTTGATGGATTTTGTTGACCTGGACCAGCCCGCGCTGGTGGGTGATGACATCGAGAGCTTGTCGTCACTCATGAGTCAGCTGGTCAAGCAAAAGGATGAGAGTCAACAGGATTTGCAGGCGGCATTGACCGATCTGGCGCACCAAAAGTTTGCCTTGGACCAGCACGCCATTGTCAGTATTACCAATGTCGCTGGCGATATCGTGTATGCCAATGACAAACTGTGTGAGATCAGTGGCTACTCCCGTGCAGAGTTGATGCACCAAAACCACCGAATGATGAATTCAGGTAGGCACGGTAAGGATTTTTTTACCAACATGTGGCGCACCATCTCCGGCGGCAAGGTTTGGCATGGGGAAATATGCAACCTTAGCAAAGCCGGGCAAGAATACTGGGTGAACGCGACCATGGTGCCTTTGCGGGATGAGGCTGGTAACCCCACGATGTTTATTGCCATACGCACGGACATTACCGAGCGCAAGGCGATGGAGTCAGCCATCAAGGCGGCTGAGGCGCGTTTGCGCCGCATCACCAACACCGTGCCAGGTGTTGTGTTTCAGTGGCATGTGGCTAAGACGCATTTCAAATTCACGTTTGTTAGCGACAGATTGCAAGAGGTTCTGGGTTTCACCCGAGAAGCACTTTTGGCGGACGCTAGTCTTACTACCCGTCAAATTGTGAGCGAAGACCGCAGTCGTGTCATTGATGGTGTTTTGGACGCTGCGGAGCGTCAGGTTGGCTGGAGTGGTGAGTACCGGGTGCGCTTGGCGGACGGTGCGCTGCGTTGGATTCGTGCCGAGATCAGCCCCGAACCTGATTTGACACCTGATGGTGCGACGGTGTTCACTGGTATTTGGCAGGATGTGACCCAACTCAAGGAGGCTGATGCGCGATTGCGTGAGGTGACAGAGAACGTTCCGGTTGCCGTGTTTCAGTACTTTGTGGCATCGGACCTGCAGTTCAGAATCTCTTTTATCAGCCATGCGATTCACACGATGTGTGGAGTTGTGCCGGAAACAGTGACGGCAGACGCGATTGCATTTTTGCGCCAAGTGCATCCAGACGACACGCTTCTCGTTTCGCAAACCCTCACGCAGGCACATTCGCAGGAGCAGGCTTGGGCAATGGATTTCCGGCTGGTCCACCTGGAGTCCAAGGAAGTGGTGTGGGTGCATGGTGAGGCGCAGTCCCAGGCTTTGGCCACGGGTGTTCAGGTTTGGAATGGCTATTTGACAGACATCACGACGGCCAAAAATGTGTCCGTGGAATTGCAGAAAGCCAAGGAAGACGCCGAATCTGCCAACCGTGCCAAGTCGGATTTCTTGGCCAACATGAGCCATGAAATTCGAACCCC